>JBFFGY010000008.1:0-16854 GCA_041557215.1 Alphaproteobacteria bacterium | reverse complement strand
TCACCAGCGAGTCCAGCGTGACGATCATCAGAACCGGCACGGCGCTGGCTTCGCCAAGCAGCCAGATAACGATCGGCAAGGCCAGGAATACATGGTTGGGCAGGCCGGCGCTGACCGCCCCCAGCACCCGCTCTCCCAAGGGGCGCTTCCAGATCAGGGTCATTGCCGCCAGGGCAATCAGCCAGACAGCCAGTTGCCCCGCGAAGTAGGCGCCTAGCAGGGGTCAGCTGAATTCATGGATCGGAGCGGTCGCCAACAGCCTGAACATCAGGGCCGGCAGTGCGAACATGAACACGAACCGGTTCAGCACTGCAGCCATGGCTTCGTTGACGCCCCAGCGAATCCCGGCGAGCCAGCCAATGCCGATGATCGCGAAGACCGGCAGGACCGCGTTAATGATCTGTCCCAAAGAAGAAATCCTGGAAAGATAGTCGGTTTGGAAGCGGGTGCGATCCTAACCGAAGCGATCGGGAAAGCCAGCGCTATTTTTCAATTTGCATCATATAGCGAAATGGGCCGGGTTGGTGCCATGGCGCCTTGACGCCAGAAAATTAACGAACCTGTTAACTTTTAGATAACTTTTTAGCTTTAACCTTTCTGCCAATGGAGGGTCCAATGATTGATGTTGCAGAGAATTTATCTATCCCACCTGCCCATGCGGTTGTGATTCTGCAGGGTGGCTCGGGACAGATTCATGGTTTTACTGCGTTTCCCATGGCAGCCCCGGTCGGGGGCGCTGGAATCTGCATCTTTGTACGCCCGGACGAAGATGCGCCGTCCTACTGGGACCCGCTATATGCCTGCGCCTCCCGCGAGGTGGGAGAAAATGGCGATTTGCCGCGCGGGATCATCGAACAGGCGCGCCGGATGGGGGCTACCCATATGCTGGTGCATTTCTGTGATCCCGGCGAGGATGCGCGGCTTGCGATTGCCAAGGATGTTGTCGCCGCATTGCGGCCGCCCCTCAATGGCGAGGGGCGCCGCGCCGCCGCCTGACCAGATTTTACGATTGCTTCCCCTAACTGAGCCCCCTCCTGCGTCATGCGGGAGGGGTTTTTCTTGCCATGGTGCCAACAAGAATCAAAACCCGTTAACTTTTATTCAACTTTCGGGTGCCATTCTGCAAGCATGATTGCCTCCGTAATTTGCAGTCGCAGGTCGGGCGCGTGTTCGCCTTTCCCTGCGGCCAGAGTTAACTAGGGGCGGGGGAGCTTTGAGCGCCCCCGAGTAATGGAAAGCCCGGAAGGTCTGAGCGTCTTCCGGGTTTTTCATTTGCCTGACGGTTTTTCGCTTAGGATTCGTGAGGAACGGTCTGTTTGAAACTGGCGCGCTTGGCGATCCAGTCGGCCCAATTCGGCAGACGAGAACGGCCATCGCGCCATCCTGAATCCGGCCACCGGAAATCGATATAGCCGACCAGGCAGGCCAACGCGATATGAGCGATATTGATCGGCCCTTCCAATGACTTTGCATTGGACTCGAACCAGTCCAGACCGGTTTCGATCCTGTCCCACTGGTCGTCGACATAATCGGACCAGCGGCGATCCTCAGGCCGCAGCCAGGTTTCGTAGCGTACAAGGACGGCCGCCTCTGTCATGCCCTGTGCCAAGGCATGATGGGTTTGCACATCCAGGCGGTCCGGGCCCGACGCCGGAATGATCCTGCCGCCGCCCGCCAGGCTGTCGAGATATTCGCAGATTACGGTGGAATCGTAAACGGCCCGGCCGTCTTCCAGCAGCAGCGCGGGAATCTTGCGCAACGGGTTTATATTCGCCGCGTAGTCGCTGTTTTCCTTGGTCGGCGCGACCGCCTGAACGACCGGCTCGATCTCGCCGTCCAGCCCCAGTTCGATCGCCGCCACGCGGACCTTGCGCGCAAATGGCGATTGCGGCGTATACATAAGTTTCATTGCCGGTGCCTCCCCCCTGACCACCCTGACAGTGGTTCAGTCTGCCCTGTTTCGCGCGATAGTGATAGAGGCACCGGCCCGTTTTCCAAGAGGTGTCAAAGCGACAGCCCCACCTTCCTGCCCTCGTGAATTGCCATATGGACGCGGCGGGGATGGACGGAATCGCCGATATTGAGGATTTCCAGACCGCTGCCATCCAATTCCCGGGCGAGCCAGTCCTCGGCGGCGGGGATGGTGGCCAGGACGAGACTATCGGCGTCGATGCGCTTTTCCTCGCCGTCGCGAAGGTCGATCAGGGTGGCGCCATTGCCGTGCCATTGCCTGATCGCGGTTTCCGTATAGGCCTGGACGCCGAGCCGCTTGAAACGGCGGCGGATCGGCCAATCGGCGGTGGTGCGCACCAGTTCCGCGCCGATCACCGGCAGCCAGGTGACGATGGTGACGCGATGCCCGGCCTCGGCCAGGTAGAGTGCCGTGCCCAGCCCGTCCCAATGGCCGATATCGTCCAGCAGGAGGACATGCTCCCCCGGCCTGGCGCTGCGGGCCATCACTTCGTCGACGGAAAACACATTTCCGGCGTCGATGCCGGGCAGGATCTCGACCTGCGGCAGCGCCTTCTGGAAACCGGCGCCGGCGGGTTGTGCGCCGGTCGCCAGCACCACGGCGTCGGCACCGAAGCCGCGCACTTCGTCCGGGTCCATCGGGCTGTTGTAGCTCACCTTCACCTGCAGTTTGGCGAGTTGCGTTTCATACCACCCGATCAGATCCAGAATCTGCGTGCGGCGCGGCTGCATCCCGGCAAGGCGGAAACGCCCGCCCAGCTTGTCGGACGCCTCGGCCAAAGTCACCCGGTGGCCGCGCTCGGCCGCCACGCGTGCCGCCTCCATCCCCGCAGGGCCGCCACCTACCACCAGGATATCGCGCGGCGCCCCGGCAGGGGTGAAGCGGTCGCCGCCCCATTCGAACTCGCGGCCCGAGGACGGGTTGACGACGCAGGAAATCCAGTAATCGCGGTAGCGCCGTCCCCAGCACATCTGGTTGCAGCTGAGGCACAGCCGCACATCCTCTGCCCGGCCTTCCATCGCCTTCGACGCCATATGCGGGTCGGCGATCTGGCCGCGCACAATGGAGACCATGTCGGCTTGGCCCGCGCCAATCACCGCGTCGGCGTTTTCCGGCGTGCGGATATGGCTTTCGACCTGCAGCAGGGCCTTCTTCAGGGCCGGGCGCAAAGCCTCTGCGAAGGGTGCGCCCAGCTTGTCCTCATACATCACCGTGGGCATCAGCTTGTAGAAATCGAAATAGCCGCCGGTGCCGACGCTGACATAGTCCATCAGCCCGCGCTCGTCATGCCAGGCAAGGATCTCCTTCATTTCCTCGATCGATAGCGTCACCTCGACATCCGCATCGATGCTGACGGCAAGGCCGATGATGAAGTCCTCGCCGACCATTTCGCGGATGCGCTCGACGATGCGACGCGAGAAACGCATGCGGTTCTCGAAGCTGCCGCCCCATTCGTCCTCGCGGGCATTCCACCAGGGCGTCCAGAACTGCTCGATCAGCGCCTGGTAGTTGGCGAACAACTCGACCCCGTCGAATCCGGCATCATGGGCGCGCCGGGCGGCCTGAGCATGAGCTTCGACCAACTCTTCGATTTCCGCCACGGTCATCGCATGGCTGCCGTCGCTGTCGTGCCAGGACGGGCGGCCCGAGGGCGACCAGTTCGGCGCCCAGCTATTATCCGCGTCGCCATGGGCGCCGACATGGTAGATCTGCTGGATCATCACCGTTCCATGCGTGTGGCAGGCGTCGGTGATGCGCCGGAAGGCGGGGATGATCGAATCGTCCTCATGCCGGAAGTTGCCGCGGGTCAGCACAGCCGTCCGGTGCGCCGGCACGGGCTCCACCACGATCATCGCCGCGCCGCCGATCGCGCGCTCCAGGTAATAGGCGAGATGCCGGTCCCCGGGCAGCCCGGCCTCCGCCATGTTTGCCGTATGCGCCCCGAAGACCAGGCGGTGCTTCAGCGTCCTGTGCCGCAGTTTCAGGGGCTGGAAGAGATGTGGAAACGGTTGCGATGCCATGGTGCGCCCTCCCATGGGTGTCTAGGCAGGGATAGCGTAACAACAGGATTCCAGTGCGGCCACCCACGGCGGCGACGAACCTCGGCCCCTCAGCGACGGACGAGACAACAAAAAACGGCGGGTTGCCCCGCCGTTCTTGCTGTGCAGCATGGATAGTCGATTTGCCGGCCCGTTCGGGCCCCTCCGGCAAGATCTTTCTTCATGTACCCTCGTGCGCCGCAATCGAACTTATCTGGCGTCCCGCACCACCCCCTCAGATGGTTGCCGACGCATCGCTCCCGACGCAGGCGAAACTCTATGCTTCGCCTATTCCCTGTTGCAACAAAAATGTGCGTCCACAGGGCAAGTTTCTTTCCGTATGTTGCAGAAAAGCAACATTTTTCTGCAGGTGGCACAGGGTTGGCGGGCATTCCCGGTACCATTTCCCGTGGAAGTCACCATTTTTGACCTGACTTTCCCATCGGATGCCTTCGTGACGGCGAATCGAAAAATCCGCCACAGCACAAAGGCTGAGGCGGATTTTCGATGGCTGGACAGCCGCGGATCGGTACGGATCCATCGACTGGATGAGCAACATATAGCATTAAACAACCAGGACGACCACAAGATTTGGTGGTGATTCGACCTAAATACCGTGTTTGCCGTCAATCGGCGCGATCCTGGCCCGAGTTGAGAAACCGTCTGACCGTGCGCATGAAGGACTCCGGTTTTTCCGCATGCACCCAATGGCCGGCGCCGGCGATAACACTCATCGTCACGGCCGGAAAGAGGCGCAGAACGATATCGCGGTGTTCGGGCTTTACGTAGGCCGACAAGGCGCCGGTTATGAAGTGGGTGGGCCCCGAATATTGCCGGTCGAGCAACTGCTCGGGGAAGCCGCCGATTGCCTCCATCTGGCTGTCGATCGCATCCAGATTCAGCCGCCAGTGCGGGGCGCCGCCGGCCATCACCAGATTCTGCAGCAGGAAGGCCCGCACCGAACGGTCCTCGACCGTGCCGGCCAGCAATTCGCCCACTTCCGCGCGGCGCCGGACAGCCGACAGATCGATCTTCGCCATCGCCCGAACATAGGATCGCAGGTCGGGCGGCCGTTGCACGGGCGCGATATCCACCACGACCAGCCGGCCGACGAGATCAGGCTCGGTAAGCGCCAGTGTCATCGCCACCTTGCCGCCCATGCTGTGGCCCATGACGGCCGCGCCCTCCAGCCCCTGCCGGGCCATGAAGGCCTTGATGTCGCCGGCCATCGCCTCGTAGGACATGTCATTGTCCCAGGGCGATTCCCCGTGGTTCCTCAGGTCGAGGGTCCAGACGCGGTAGCTGTCGGCCAGCCCCTTGGCGATGGCGCGCCAGTTTCCCGCCGAACCGAACAGGCCGTGCAGGATGATCAGGGGCGGGCCGTCGCCCGCGACTTCGTGGGAAAGGTCAAGTGCCATGGCAAGGCGGAGTTAGTGGCCGCATCGTAAAACTGCAAGGCCTATGGCGCGTATTGTGTTCAGGCGGGAAAGTTCAGCTGAACGATCTTGCCCAGCCGCTCGTGGATATAGTCCCAGAGTTTCTCGAACTCCTTGGCGCCCTCGCCTTCCGGATCGGTTTCCAGGACGGTCTGGCCCTTGGCGATCGCCTCGGCAATTTCCGGTCGGCGAAACAGCGTTACCGGGGCAACCGTGCCATGTTTGGCCAGTTCCACCGCGATCTGCTCCGACATGCGGGCGCCGCGGATCGCCGACGAAACTACGAAGACCGCCTTGGTGCCCAGCATCTGCGCGACTTCCGACGTCATATCCGCGGCGAAGAGGTCGTTGCGCTCCGGCCGGCAGGGGATCAGTACGAGGCTGGCCATGGCCAGTACCTGCTCAACCATTTCATCCATCGCCGGCCCGGTATCGATGATTATCATCTTGGCGCCCATGCCATGCAGCCTGTCGACCGTATCCGCCAACCGCGAGGCGCCGCCCAGCGAAGAAAGCTGCGGCTTCTGGCCACGGCGCTTGTCCCACCACTGGGTCAGCCCGCCGCGCCGTGCGGCATCCATCAGGACCATCGGCCCCAGGCCGGCCCGCGGCGCCTGGATGGCCAGATTTGCGGCCAGCGTGGACTTTCCGGAGCCTTTCGCACCCGACGCGACGGCAATGATTGCCAGCCCGGCGCGATAACGTTGCGCCAACTCGCGCAGTTCGCCTTCCGAAAGTCCGTAATATGCCGAGTCGCTCATCGGAATTCCTTGATTTCACGCCAATATTGGCAATAGCACAGAGCGTCGTCGCCTGCACGGCTTTATCGCATAAACTCGTTAATATTGGGCGAACGTCGGGCCACCTATCAACCCGCCACCAGAATTCCCCGCAGCGTGGTCCAGAGTTCGGCGATATCGTGGGCGGCTTCGCTGCCGGCATGGCTTTCGGTAACTATCCGGCCCGCTGTCATGGCGATGGCGTAGGCGCGGGAATACTGCACGGTGCCGGCGTGCCAGCCGCCCCCGCTGCTGATCGACGACAGGGCGTTGCCAGGTTCGCCGCCGGAATGTGCCCGGCAGTTGACTACAAAGGCAATGGTCGCTTGACCTGAAAGGCTGCGGCCTACCTCCGCCGCCTCGCCGGCGCTTGCCATGTCGATATCGCAGGGAATAACGATCAGATCGGCGGCCGCGGCGACGGGCAAAAGGGCTTCGGCATCGCTCTCGGGGGTGTCGATGACGCAAAGTCTCGCCCCCGCGGCGGCCATGCTTTCCAGGGTCAAGGGCAGTGAATTCAGGTCGCAGCGCGCGCCATAGGCGGGCGACTCCATCTTTCCGTGGCGGCGCGTCCACCATTGGAACAGGTCGCCCTTCGGATCGATATCCAGAATGCCCACCGGGCCATCGCCCGTTGTCTCTGCCTGCACCGCTATATGGGCCGCCAGCATGGTGCGGCCGGTGCCGCTGCCGCGCGAAGCCAGGGCGATAACCACCATCCTGCCATCGCGGCCACCCGGCAAGTCGGGCTGACCTGCGCTCCTGCGCCGGAACGGCGTTACATTGCTCATATTCCTGACCCGCTGAATCTCTTACCCGGACTCCAGTATGACACAAAGAGGCGGGCTATGGGGAAGGACGCGGAACAATTCTTTAATCTGCGGATTATTGGTCGCGGGATAGCGGTGCACAGGTTTCAGCCGAGCCATATGTAACAATTCGCCGCATCCGCAAACTGCTTTCATCACCCACAGGTTACTTGTCCCGGCAGGGAATCGACCCTATTTAGACATACAAATCGAAAAATGGGATGCTAAGGGCCGAAGGACCCGAATATTGTGATTGAAGTCGACACCAAACCGGCTAATGCTGGCGATGGCTATGTTCTGGAGGACCAGATCGGCCATCTGCTGCGCCGCGCCCATCAGCGCGCCAGTTCCATCTTCCAGGAAATCATGACCGAGGGATTGACGCCGCCGCAGTTCGCGGCCCTGGTCAAGATTCGCGATTTCGGGACCGTGTCCCAGAACCGGCTGGGCCGTTCGGTGGCGATGGACCCGGCGACCAGCCAGGGGGTAACGCAGCGATTGCTGGCCAAGAACCTGATCCAGCGCCGGGACGATCCGAACGACCGCCGGCGGGCGTTGCTCAGCCTCTCCCCCGAGGGCGAGGAACTGGTCAAGCGGCTGATCCCGCTCGGCAAGCAGATTTCGGCCGAAACCCTGGAACCGCTGAAGCCGGAAGAACAGAAACAGTTTCTGGCACTCCTTGCCAAGATCGCCTGATCCAGCCTGGATCAAGTCGCACTTGACATCGGCGACCTAGTGGCATTCTAATCCGTTAGCATGCTAACGATAAGAGCTGGGCCGGCAAGACCCGTCTTCCTGATTGGTCTGCGCGGCCCAATGGGGTGCGACCATGGGCAGCTATTTGCGCCCGAGAGCAATTGAAGACGCCCTTTCCCTGTTGGCGGAAGGGCAGAGGACAATTCTGGCCGGCGGCACCGACTACTACCCGGCGCGCGTCAGCCAACCCCTTGACGACGACATTCTCGATATATCTGCCCTGCCGGGCCTTGCCGGAGTTACCAATGAAGGCGGTTATCTGCGCATAGGGGCGCTGACGCGATGGTCCGAACTTGTCCGGTCGGAACTGCCGTCCGCCTTCGACGGGCTGAAAATCGCGGCGCGGCAGGTCGGTGGCGCGCAGATCCAGAATGCCGGGACGATATGCGGTAATGTCTGCAATGCTTCGCCGGCTGCCGATGGCATTCCCAATCTGCGGGTTCTGGACGCAGAGATAGAGCTTAGGTCGATCGCCGGGGCGCGGCGGGTCCCCGTTGCGGATTTCGTGATAGGTAATCGGGTGACTGGCCGGCGCGCGGACGAACTCGTTACCGCTGTTCTCGTTCCTGTCCCGCCTGAAACAGCGCGCAGCACTTTCCTCAAGCTGGGTGCGCGCGAGTACTTGGTAATTTCCATCGCCATGGTGGCCGCACTGATCGTTCCCGCCGCCGACGGAACGGTAGCGGAGGCCAGGATTGCCGTTGGCGCCTGTTCGCCATTTGCGCAGAGACTGCCGGCGCTTGAGGCGGCGCTTGCGGGCATGCCGTTCGATGGCGATCTGGATGCCGTGCCGGAATCCGCCCATCTCGCAGCATTGAGTCCTATCGACGATATCCGTGCGGCGGCCGAATACAGGCTGGATGCAGTTTTGACGCTTCTGCGCCGGGCCCTGCGTGAACTGGGTGGAGGCGCCGCATGACCGACGCCTTTGCCTTTACCGTCAACGGGCAGGAGATTCGGGTCGAAGCGGAGCCGGCGGCCCGGCTCAGCGATGTGTTGCGACTGCGGCTGGGCATGACCGGCGTGAAGGTCGGCTGCGAGGCGGGCGATTGCGGCGCCTGCACTGTGTTGATCGACGGAGCGCAGGTTTGCGCCTGCATGGTGCCCATGGCCCAGGCCGAGGGGCGGCGCGTGGAAACCATCGAAGGGCTGGGCGAAGACCCGGTCATGCGGCGGCTGCAGGACTCATTCCACCGGCACGGCGCGGCGCAATGCGGCATATGCACCCCCGGCATGCTGATGGCTGCCGCGGAATTGCTGCGGGCGCAACCGAGGCCGACGGAAGCGGAGGTCAAGGAAGCGCTGGGCGGCGTACTCTGCCGCTGCACCGGCTATCGCAAGATTATCGATGCCATTCTGAACTTCGACAATCCGCCGGTATTGGAAGAACCGCCGCCGGGCCGGGCCGTGGGTTCCGGCATGGCCAAGGTGGACGGCATGGCCAAGGTGACCGGCGCCGAAATCTATGCGGCGGATGATGCGCCGGAAGGCGCCTTGTGGCTGCGCGCCGTGCGCTCGCCCTATCGGCGGGCCAGTTTCAGGATCGGCGACGTCAGCGCTTTGCATGGCCGTTTCCCCGGTCTCGTGCGAGTCCTCACAGCAGCCGATGTGCCGGGTCATAACGGCTTCGGTATTTATCCCCATATCAAGGACCAACCCGCCCTGACCGACGGCATCGCCCGTTTCAGGGGTGAGGCGGTGGCCGCGCTGGTTGGCGACGAAGCGGCGGTCCGCGCCATCCGCGACGGCGACCTGCCCATCGAATGGGATGAACTGCCGCCGGTCGCCGGTATCGATGGCGGGCTGGCCGATGGCGCGCCTGCCGTGCAGGAAAGCAAGCCAGACAATATTCTGGCGCGCGGGAATCTTCTTAAGGGCGACCCCGATGCGGCCTTTGCGAGCGCTGCACATGTCGCCGAGGCGCGGATGGAAACCGGTTTCGCTGAACATGCATATATCGAGCCGGAAGCCGGCTGGGCGCGGCGCGTCGGCGACCGGCTGGAAATGTTCGTGACCACCCAGGCGCCCTATATGGACCTTGAAGAGACGGCGAACATCCTCGGCATCGGGCGCGACCAGGTGCGGATCATCCCGTCGGCCTGCGGCGGCGGTTTCGGCTCGAAACTGGACCAGTCGGTGCAGCCTTTGCTTGCCGTTGCCGCCTGGCTAACGGGACGGCCCGTACGCTGTACGTACAGCAGGCCCGAGTCCATGACCTCGACCACCAAACGGCATCCGGCGCGAATGCATGCCAGGGCCGCTTGCGATGACGAGGGCCGACTCGTGGCATACGATTTTAGCGGCGATTTCGATACCGGCGCCTATGCCTCTTGGGGGCCGACAGTCGCCGACCGGGTGCCGATCCACAGTCCCGGCCCCTATCATGTGCCGAATCTGCGGGCGCGTACGCGCGCGGTCCTGACCAACATGGCGCCGTCCGGGGCTTTCCGCGGCTTCGGCGTGCCGCAATGCGCGCTGGTGCATGAAGCGCTGATGGACCGGCTGGCGGCAGGTACGGGGATCGACCCGCTTGAGATCCGCCATCTCAATGCCCTGCGCAAGGGCGATGCAATTTCCACCGGCTATGTGTTGGAAGCCGGCGCCGGCCAGGCCCGGTGCCTGGAAGTCCTGCGCGAACGATGGGCCGAATGGCGCGCCGCCGCCGATACGTACAACGCCCGCGGCGAAGGAGTGATGAGGCGCGGTGTCGGTATCGGCTCCGTCTGGTACGGATGCGGCAATACCTCGATCTCCAACCCTTCGACCATGCATATCGGCATCGCGCCGGATGGCGGTGTGACGCTCTATACCGGCGCGGTCGATATCGGCGAGGGGGCGAACACCGTGATGGTGCAGATCGCGGCGGATGCCCTGGGCATCCCGGCGGCGCAATTTCGCTATATCATGGGAGACACCGATCTGACGGCGGATGCCGGCAAGACCTCGGGGTCGCGCCAGACCTATGTTTCCGGCCGCGCCGCGCAATTGGCCGGCGAAGATTTGCGGGCGCAGATTCTGCGGCTTACCAATGCCAGCCCCGCTGCGGTTCTCGAAATCGGCGAAGGGCGGGTCGTCGTGCGCGATGGCCCCGGTGCCCATGAAATCGACCTCGCGGCCCTGGGGGAAAACGAGCGGGGAGATGTTCTGACTGGCGAAGGTTATTTCGACCCGCCGACGACGCCGCTTGACGAGAACGGTCAGGGAAAACCCTATGGGGCCTTCGGTTTCGGCGCGCAGATCGCCCAGGTCGAGGTCGATATGGAGTTGGGCCGGGTGAAGGTGTTGGGGGTAGTGGCCGCGCATGATGTCGGCCGTGCCATCAATACAGTTCAATTGGAAGGGCAGATCCATGGGGGCGTGGCGCAGGGGCTGGGCTATGCGCTGATGGAGGAATTCGTCCCGGGGCGCACGGAAAACCTGCACGACTATCTGATTCCGACCATCGGCGACCTGCCGCCGATCGAGGTGATCCTGGTGGAAGACCCGGAACCCACTGGCCCCTTCGGCGCCAAGGGAATCGGCGAACATTCGCTGATCCCCACCGCGCCGGCAATCCTGGGCGCCATCGAGCATGCAACGGGCGTCAGGCTGGAGAGGCTGCCGGCGACGCCCGACCGTGTGCGGGCGGCAATAAAGGCGAAGCATCATGGCTGTTACGAAACACAGCAAGGATAATCGGGACGACATCGTTGTATGCGATGCCTGCCCGGTATTATGCCGCATTCGCGAAGGACGGGCCGGCGCCTGCGACCGCTATGCCAACCGTGAAGGGCGGCTGGTCCGGGTCGACCCGGTGACCATGATCCGCAAGACCCTGTCCGACGAGGGCGATGTCGTGCCCTTCCTGGCCGATACCGAAGATTGGGACGGAGATATCCTGCCGCGCGGCGAAACCTTCCTGACCGGGATCGGATCCGGCACGACCTATCCGGACTACAAGCCGGCGCCGTTTATCGTGTCCAGCAAACATGACGGCGTCGACATGGTCACTGTCGTCACCGAGGGCATCTTCAGCTATTGCGGCCTAAAGGTGAAGATCGATACCGACCGCTATATCGGGCCGGAGAGCGCCGCGGTGATCTGCGACGGCGAACAGGTCGGCCATGTCACTACCGCGGAATACGGCTCGCAGATGCTGGCCCTTGGCGGCGTGCGCCATTTCACCGGCGGCAGCAAGCGCGAGGGCAATATCACCTGCCAGATGATGCTGACCCTGTGCAACAAGCAGGCGGTGGAGCTGGAGGTGGAGGGTGGCGCCAGGATGGTTCTCCAGGCGGGCCGCGCGCCGGTCATCGATGGTGAAATGGAAGAACGCATGCGGGTCGGCTGCGGTTCGGCGGCCATCGGCATGTTTGCGCAGCAATGGTTCGGCCATGCCGACGAGGTAATCGTCATCGACGACCATATCACCGGCGTGCTCAGCGAACATCAGGCCGGAAAATTTCTGGGCATGAAGCCCGCCGGGATCAGGGTGCGCGGCCGCAAATCAACGCCGGGCCGCTATTTCCAGGTCGCCGGGCACGGCACGGGCTGGGGCGGCACGGACGTTACCGACCCGCTGGACATCGTCGATTTGATCGACCCGGAGGTGGCATGGCCGGGGCTGAGGCTGCTGATGGTCAGCACGACGGGTGAAGACGCGGAGTTCTATCTGCTTGACGAAGACCGCAAGCCGGTGAAAGCGCCCATGCCGGCCGACCTGCAGATCGTGGTGGACCGGATCGCCGAGAATTGCGAACCGGCGATGACATCGGTGCTCTTCATGGCGGGCGCCGGGGGCAGTTTGCGTGCCGGTGTCACGGAAAACCCGGTGGGGCTGACCCGCTCGGTCAAGGATGCCTTGACCCGCGTCACCTGCGGCGGCGCGCCGGTCTATGTCTGGCCGGGCGGCGGCATTACCATCATGGCGGACGTAATGCGCATGCCGGACAATGCATTCGGTTATGTCCCAACGCCGGCGCTGGTCGGCCCGATAGAATTCACGATGCGGCGCGAGGACTACGAGGCGCTGGGCGGTTATATAGAAAGCATTCGCGATTTTGCGCAGGCTACCGAAAGCGTCCAGAAACGCCTGACCGATTGGAGCCCGGACAATCCCTGGCCATTCGACCGGCGCAAAGGGGACGACTGAGATGGCTGACGGCGCGCAGATCGCCCTGCTGCCTGACGGCAGGCGCCTGCATATGCAATACGGGCCGATCGATCTGATCGCCGAAGCCGATGGAGAGAAGGAGGAGGTGGCGGCGGCCTACCGGCAGGCAGCGGATCGGTTTCCTCTGATATTGCCGGAACTGGTTGGCGAATTGCCGCGCCTGCGGCAGACGGTCGGCGAGACTGCTGAAGCAGGATCCTTTCATGGGAATACTGCCCGGCGGATGGCCGAGGCCGTACGGATGCATCGCGGCCTCTTCGTAACGCCGATGGCGGGCGTGGCCGGCGCGGTGGCGGACGAGATGCTGGCGGCAATGACTGAGGGAAGGCGGCTGCAGCGCGCCTATGTGAACAATGGTGGCGATATCGCCATTTTTCTCGGCGAGGGGGCGGAGTTCA
Organism: Alphaproteobacteria bacterium; assembly: GCA_041557215.1. GTDB lineage: Bacteria > Pseudomonadota > Alphaproteobacteria > UBA8366 > JADFVY01 > JADFVY01. Next base: position 3,513 of record JBFFGY010000008.1, on the reverse strand, counting down.
CCGTCGGTCTGGTCGGTCGGCCCGACAAACCTGAACCGGCGGGGCATTTCAAGGTTACGTTGGGCATGCCGGTGTGCGGTATCGCTACGAGCGGGTGGCGGGGTCGGAGCTTCAGCCTGGGAATCGCGGATGCGGTGACCGTACTGGCCCGCGACGCGGCCGCGGCCGACGTGGCGGCCACATTGATTGCTAACAGGGTCAATGCAAACCACCCCGCGATTGAACGCCGTCCGGCTCATGAACTGGAACCGGACAGCGACCTGGGCATGATGCCGGTGACGGTGTCGGTCGGCCCGCTGGACGAGGTCACTCGCCAGAAGGCTCTGGATTCGGGATTTGCCGTAGCCGAGGAGATGCGAGAAGCCCAGTTGATCTATGGTGCGGCTATGTTGCTGGACGGAGAGGTGCGCGTGGCCGGGCCAAGGCTTGTCGAGGTTCTGCCCTACGACGCCTGAGTGGATGAACAAGGAGGTAACATGGTCGAAATCGCGCTGCGCAAATATGTAACCATCGTCGAGGAAATTTTCCACGAAGGAGGGCCGGTGGCGGACAGGCCGCTTCAGGCGGCCGCCATTCTGGCGATCGTGGAAAATCCTTATGCGGGCCGGTACGAGCCTGATATCACTCCGATGATGGAGGCGCTGAAACCCTTGGGGTTGGACATGTCCCGGCGCCTGATAGACGCGCTGGGCGGCGACCCGGGGAAAATCGAATCCTACGGCAAGGGCGCCATCGTCGGCGAGGCCGGCGAGCTGGAACATTGCGCGCTGTGGCATGTGCCCGGGGGATACGCGATGCGCGAATTGCTGGGCGACGCCGCGGCAATCGTGCCATCGGCGGTCAAGGTCGGCGGCATGGGGGCGCGGCTCGACATACCGCTGGGCCATATCAACGCGGCCTATGTGCGCAGCCATTTCAGCGCCATGGAAATCGGGGTGAACGATGCCCCGCGGGTCGACGAGATTGTCTTCGCGCTGGCCATGACGACGGGCGGCCGCATCCATGAACGTGTCGGCGGCTTGCGTGTGGACCAGATCGAAGGAAAAGACGGGTTGCGTTAAGCCCGGCAGTGATCTTCAATGTGACCAAATCAACGAACGATGATCAGGGAGAGACAGGAAATGCATACCAGACGTTTGTTCCTTGCTGCTGCGGCAGCGACGGTTGCGGCTTCGGCATTTGCCGGCAGCGCGGCGGCGCAGGAAACCATCAAGATCGGTGAGATCAACAGCTATACCCGCCTGCCCGCCTTCACCGAACCATACAAGAATGGCTGGCAGTTGGCGGTCGAGGAGATCAACAGCGCAGGCGGCGTCCTCGGCAAGCAACTCGAGGTGATCTCGCGCGACGATGCAGGCAGGCCGGGTGATGCGGTCAAGATCGCCGAGGAAATGGTCAGCCGTGACAAGGTGGTCATGCTGGCGGGCACCTTCTTTTCCCATATCGGGCTGGCGGTCACCGAATTCGCCGGACAGAACAAAGTGATGTTCATGGCGGCCGAGCCGCTGTCCGACGCGGTCACCTGGGCCAACGGCAATCATTACACCTTCCGCCTGCGTCCCAATACGACCATGCAGGCCGCGATGCTGGCCGAGGAGGCATCCAAGCTGGGGCTGAAGCGCTGGGCGACCATCGCGCCGAACTACAAATATGGCCAGGACGGCGTGGCCGCCTTCAAGGCCGAACTGCTGAAGCGCCAGCCGGATGTGGAGTTCGTGGCCGAACAATGGCCGGCCTTCGGCAAGATCGATGCCGGTGCAGAGGCGCAAGCGCTGGCAGCGGCCGAGCCGGACGCCATCTACAACGTTACCTTCGGCGGCGACCTCGCCAAGTTCGTGCGCGAAGGCAATCTGCGCGGCCTGTTCGAGGGGCGGACCGTGGTCAGCCTGCTGTCGGGCGAGCCGGAATATCTCGACCCGCTGAAGGACGAGGCGCCGGAAGGGTGGATCGTCACCGGCTATCCCTGGTACGCCATCGACACGCCGGAACACCGCCGCTTCGTCAATGCCTACCGCGCCCGGTTCAACGACTACCCGCGGCTGGGCTCGGTGGTTGGCTACAACACCTTCAAGGCGATCGCCACGATCATCGCCAAGGCGGGCTCTACCGACACCGAGAAGATGATCGCGGCCGCCGAGGGCATCACCGTCGATTCGCCCACCGGTCCCTTCACCTTTCGCGCTCTCGACCACCAGGCGACGATGGGCGCCTATGTGGGGCGCACCGCGCTGAAAGAAGGCAAGGGCATCATGGTCAATTGGCGCTATGCCGATGGCGCCGACTACATGCCCAGCGACGATGAAATCAAGGCGATGCGGGGGAACTGATCGCCGGTATCAAAATCCGCTGTCCGACGGGATGGCGACAGTATCGAAGCCCCGGGCCATTGGTCCGGGGCTTTGGCTTTCCGGGCAGTGCCGTCATTGCCACCGTAAATTCAGCCTTCCTTCTCCATCCGTTTCGACCCGTGTGCCGAACCGCTGGCTTTCCCGGTCGAGCAGGGCGGCCAGCCATTCGGTGTCTTTTGGCGCCGGGCGGTTCAGCCGGAAATTCCTGATCTGCATGGGCGTCATAATCAGGGATTTCAGTTCCCCGTTGTTCGGATCGACCGACGGGAAATACATCAGCGTCAGGTCGTCGCGGAATTCCTCGTATCCGCCGATCCCCTCGTAATCGTTCAGGAAGTCGCCGCAGCCATAAAGGATCGGCCGGTTCCGATAGACCTCGATTCCCTTGGGATGGTGGGAGGAATGGCCATGCAGGATATCGGCGCCGCCGCCGTCGATCAGCGCATGGGCGAAGGTGCGCTGCCGCGACGGGACCGGGTAACCCCAGTTGCCTCCCCAATGGATGGAGATGACGGCCACATCGCCCGGCTGGCGCATAGCACGCACCCGCTTGGCAATCCGTTCGGCGGTCGCCGTGGAGAGGTTGGGGATCAGATTGATTCCCGGCCGCGTCTCGGATGCCGTCCAAGATGGTGGAACACCGCTGCTCACATCCCCGAAGGAGAATATCAGAACACGGCCCTTACCAGGTACTTCCATGATTGCCGGGGCTTCGGCCTGCGCCTGGTTCCGGCCCGCGCCCGCCATTCTGATATCCACCGCCTCCAGGGTTTCCAGCGTCTCGATCAGCCCCGCCTCGCCCCAATCCAGCACATGGTTGTTGGCCAGCACGCAGCAGTCGATGCCGGCGGCGGTCAGGCATGGGATGTTTTCGGGATGCATCCGGTAATTGATGCCCTTGGGATGCCAGGCCTCGCTCACCGTTACCGCTGTTTCGAGGTTGATGATGCGGAAATCAGGCCGGAGTCGCTCCAGTTCCACCAGCGCGTCGCCCCAGACATAGTCGTATGAGACAGGTTTCGGGATCAGGCCGTTGGCCTGCTCGGCGATGTCCACATATTGCCGCGCGGAGGTCATGTACCCCTCATGCAGGCGTGGCGGCGCAGGGTGGGGAAGAATCTGGTCGATACCCCGCCCGGTCATCACGTCGCCGCAGAGGAAGAGG
>JBFFGY010000007.1:0-16950 GCA_041557215.1 Alphaproteobacteria bacterium | reverse complement strand
GGTCGCCCATATAATCGATAATGCCGCCCAGGCCACGCTGTTCGCCGGAAAACCCGGGAAGGTGGTGGTCTCCACCCGTCAGATCGACGGTAATCTGGAAATCCGGATTTCCGACAATGGTCCGGGTATACCCGAAGAACATCAGGGCAAAATCTTCGAACCGTTCTTCAGTGGCCGCACGGCTGGTATCGGATTGGGCCTGCCCATCGCGCGCGCCCTTGTCGAACAGCATCGCGGAAGGGTCACATTTCAAAGCCTTCCGGGCGAGGAAACCGTATTTCTAATATTGCTGCCCGCTGGGGGCTGACATTTTCTGCCAGCACCTGGGCTTCCGGTTCCCATCTGTGCGTGATAGACCATAACAATTCATAACCGGGTGGGTCGATTTGTACCGCGAAAACAAATTCAAGCAGCGGATGATGGCAGGCGAACGCTGTTTCGGCTGCTGGCTGCATCTTGGCAGCCCGGTTGCCGCGGAACTTCTGGCGCTGGCCGGTTTCGACGCTCTGATCATCGATCACGAACATGGCTCCGGCGAACTGACCGGCGCCATTCAATTGATGCAGGGCATTTCGGCAACGAATTCCTCGCCGATCATCCGGGTTCCCTGGAACGATCCGGTAGCGCTGAAGCGGGCGCTCGATATCGGACCGCAGGGGGTAATGATTCCCAGCATCAATTCGGCTGAGGACGCCCGGGCGGCCATCAATGCCTGCCGCTATCCGCCGGAAGGAATCCGCGGCGCCGCTTACGGTCTTGTCCGCGCTTCGGACTATGGGCTGGCGGCCAGCGAATATCTCGACAATCTGTGCGACAACATGCTGATCATCTGCCAGATCGAGACGGCTGAGGCGGTGGATGCCATCCCTAAAATCGCCGCGGTGGAGGGCGCGGGCATGCTTTTCATCGGACCGATCGACCTGTCGGGCAGTATCGGCAAGCTGGGCCAGTTCGGCGACCCTGAGGTGATCGCACTCAGGGAACGGGCAGAAGATGCCATCAAGGCCTCGGGCAAGCTGCTGGGGGGGCTGGCGGTACCGCATCTTTCCATCGGCGACATGGCTGGCCGTGGTTATGACTTCGTCACTGCTGCAAGCGATATCACCCTGCTGCGCGACGCGGCCCTGGGACAGTTGAAGGAAATGCGAGGCGGGTGACCCGCCGGGACGGTCGACGCTTTATGCGGCATGTGAATGGCATCACTGCTATAATGTGATTCCTGCCAAGAAAGAGGATAGCATTATGCGCGATATCATCCTGCACCATTATCCTCAATCGCCGGTTTCTGAGAAAATTCGGGTATTGCTGGGCATCAAGGGCCTGGCCTGGCGGTCGGTGGAAATTCCGCGTTTGCCGCCGAAGCCGGACCTGATGCCGCTTAACGGCGGCTACAGACTGACCCCGGTAATGCAGATCGGCGCAGATATTTTCTGCGACAGCCTCTGCATCGCCCGTGCACTTCAGGAGCGTTTCCCCGAGCCCACTCTCTATCCCGGCGGGGGTGACGGCATGGTCTGGGGCGTGTCGCGCTGGACCGACGGGCCGTTCTTCCAGACGGCACTGGAAGTGATATTCGGGGCGCAGCACCGCAAAATGACGCCGGAATTCGTGCGCGACCGCGGCCAGATCTATTTCGGCGCCGACTGGAACATGGAGCGTCTGGAATCCGCGCTGGCCGACAGTGTCGCAAGGCTGCGCGTCCAGATGGGCTGGGTTGAGGAACGGCTTGCGACCGGCCGCAAGTTCATGCTCGGGGATGCGCCCGGCCTGCCTGATGCGCTGGCCTACTACCTGGTGTGGTTCGTCCGCGGACGATGGGACGGCGGGCCGGATTTTTTGGCGCAGTTTCCCAATCTCTGCGCCTGCGAAGAGCGGGTAAAGGCCATCGGCCATGGTAGCCCGACCGATTTGACATCCGGCGAGGCGCTGGAGATCGCGCTGGCCAACGAACCGGGTACGCCTGAAAACCCCGATCCCGGAGACCCGCGCGGCCTGCAGCCCGGTGATGCGGTCACCATCATATCCGAGCAGGGCGGATTCGCCGTCAAAGGCCAGGTGCTCAGCCTGCGCCGGCACGAGATTGCCATCCTGCGCGAAGACGTTCGGGTGGGGCGGGTGGCTGTCCATTTCCCGACACTGGGCTATCGTGCCGAGAAGCGTTAGGTAAGATTGGGATAGGGATCGCTCGCGTGAGTTATGAAAAGATAACGGTTTCGCCGCTGAGCCCGGCGCTGGGCGCAGAAGTTTCGGGGGTCGACCTGTCACAGGCGGTCGAAGGCGCAGTGGCCAATGAGATCCGCCGCGCATTCGCCGACAATCTGGTGCTGTTCTTCCGGGATCAGGACATCACCCCGGCGCAACAGGTAGCCTTCGCGGAACTGTTTGGCCCCGTGGGCGTCTATCCCTTCGCCGAGCCGATCGCCGAGCATCCGAAGGTCATCGCAATCGTCAAGGAACCCCACCAGACCACCAATTTCGGCGGCATCCGGCATACCGACACGCCTTACCTGGAACGCCCGTCGCTGGGCTCCGTGCTCTATGCCCGTGAGGTGCCGGACTGCGGCGGCGATACCATGTGGGCCAACGGATATCGGGCCTGGGAAACATTGTCGGAGGGGCTGCGGAGGGTGATGGAGCCGCTGCGTGCCGTGCAGTCCGCGGCCAAGAACAAGGCCAAGCTGCGCGCCTACCATCTCAAGGACGGCTCGATGCGGGGCCATAATGTCGAAGAAATGGATGTGCAACTGGCCGAGCATCCGGTGGCCCGCACCCATCCGGTCACCGGGCGCAAGGCGCTCTATGTCAGCCCCGCCCACACCATCAATTTCACCGGCTGGACCGAGGCGGAAAGCGCGCCGCTGCTGGATTACCTCTACCGCCACATCACGGCGGAGGAAAATATCTGCCGCTTCCGCTGGACCAAGGGGACGGTTGCGGTCTGGGACAACCGTTGCAGCCTGCATTATCCGCTGAACGACTATCACGGCCACCGCCGGGAAATGCACCGCGTCACCATCGAAGGCGAACGGCCGGTTTAAGGGACAAGACCCGTTGCGCGCCGGAAGGATTATCGAAAATCGTCCTCCCGGCTTCGATACTTAAGTCTCAGCCGTCTCCGGCTTCGGCCGTGGCGGTTTCGACCGGCTCGTAATCCAGGCTGCGCGTGGTCAGTACAGTGCCGCTGTCGTCGACAATCTCGACCGTCCATTGTCCGGCCTTTTCGGCCGGCAGCACCTGGGTCGACCAGGATTTCCAGCTCGCGCTGCGGATTTTGAAATCGGCCTGATATTCGACCCGGCCCTGGTATATCCAGCGATGGGTCAGGATACGGCCGGCCAGGCCCTGGACCTCGGTAAAGAAGGTAATCGCCTGATGGGGCGCTTGGTGCAGCGCTACATTGTCCGCAGGGTACCGTTTGGAAATCTTCGTCGTGAACTGGGCCAGGGCGACGCCCTGCTCGGGGTGCAGGAGTTGGAGTCCCTTCTTGCCGCCCCCGCCTTTTTCCAGTTCGGCCGAAGCGGGGTCCCAGCATTGCCGGTATTGCCGCCGCCATTTCCACTACCGCCCGGATCGCTGCCGCCGCCGTTTCCGCCGCCGCCGTTTCCGCCGCCGCCATTTCCACCGCCGCCGTTTCCGCCTTGACCGGCATGGGCGGTATTCCAGTCAAACATCGTCTGGTCCGAAAACAGGGCAACCGGCGCGGCTATCAGCGAAAGCGCGGTCAAGACAAGAATGAGAGCCGGTTTCACGCGCACGCGCCGGTCTCGGCCTTTATAGGATGGCATTCTGTTGTCCAAGGTCATGTCTGGCGTCCTCCGACCGCCAAACCCCCGCCCGCTCCCTGTAATCGGGGCAAGTTATTGATCTACTCTAGAATTGACCGGGTTAACAAAACGTTAAGCACCTATACCTTTGGCGCTCGGTCAGGGCGGAGTCAAAGCATAGCCAGGCGTCGGCAGAGTTCTTCCGGATCGACAGGTTTGGTAAGGATTTCCGCGCACTGTGTGTCGATCCCCTGTTTCGCAACATCCTCGGCGCTGTATCCGGTCAGCAGAAAACAGGGAATGTCTGGATGACTCTTCCGAATCTCGCCCAGACATGTGCCGCCGTTCATATCGGGCAGATCGATGTCGATAAGGGCGGCATCGAATTCGCCCTCGCTGGCCGAAGCGATCGCCTGTTTGCCGCTATGAACCATAACCGGACGATGCCCCTCCATTTCGAAGATCTCCATCAACCCGTCGGCGAAATCCACGTCATCGTCAACGATCAGTATTTTCAGACTGGACATTGCCTTCATCCCCCTCATCTTGTTCGCAAATCGGCAACCGTAAAGTTACCGACGCTCCCTCGCCGGGAACGCTTTCGATCCGCATGCCGCCGCCATGGGCTTCCAGTATCCGCTGCACGGTGGGCAGGCCGAGTCCGGTCCCGAAACTCTTGGTGCTGAATAATGGCTCCAGTACCCGGTCCAGGCTCTCGGGCGGAATGCCGGGCCCGTTATCCGCAATTTCGCATAAGAGGCTGTCATCCAGCTTGCGGGTAGTGACCCGAATTTCCCGGTCCAGCGCCCGTTCTTCCGGATATTCTCCCGACAAGGCCTGACACGCATTGTCGATAATGTTGATGATTGCCCGCCGCAGGTCCTCCCGATAGATCGATATCTTGAGCCCTTCATCCGCAAATTCGGTGGTAAGGGTGATGCCCGCGGGAATTTCATGCTCTGACAGAATGGTCGTCAGCCACCCTGCAAAAGGCGTTGAGCGGCGCTGCAACCCCTTTGCGCGGGCGAAATCCAGCAACTCGGTAATAATGCGCTCACAGCGCCATATTCCCCTTTCGGCGCGGCTCAGGGAACGTTCGACATCCAGCCCGGTATCGGCGGCATTGCGGCGTAAAGCGGCGACGGAGGCGGCAACGGCACCCAGCGGATTGCGCAGTTCATGCGCCACAGTACCGGTCAATTGCCCCAGGGTGGCAAGCCGTTCCTGGCGCAGCAGGTCGGCCTCCAGTTTCTTGCGATCGCTGATGTCCTGAATCAGCGAAAACCATCCGCGGACATCGCCGTTTTCTCCGCGGTCGGGGATCCAGCGTTGATCGACGGTGCGCGTCACGTTGTCGGGATAAAGCAGCGTTACCTCAAAACGCTGCTCCTGGCCGGAAAGCACCGACTCGACCCTTGAGCGCAAAGTCTCCATGGAAACGGGCTTGTGAACCGCCGAAAGGTGCCGCCCGATGATTTCCGACGCGGGCCGGCCATACCATTCCTCGGCAACCCGGTTGGCGAATCTGTAACGCTGGTCGCCGGAGACATAGGTGATAAAAGCGGGTAGGTTATTCACCACCGCCTTGAGCCGGGTCTCGCTCTCCCTCAACCTGCTTTCGACAGCCTTGTATTCGGTGATTTTCTGGACCAGGGCAATGCAGCCGCTCACCTCGCCGTCGGGCGTGATATCCGGAATATAGGTGATATCCACATCGCGCAGGGTGCCGTCCGGATAACGCACCTTCTCCTCAAAGCGAACAGGCTCTCCGTTCAGGGCCCGCTCCATCCACGGGCCCACCGTGGCGCTGCTTTCCGGGCCAAGGATCTCGGCGACGGTCTTTCCGATGATCTCGCTGGTCGGCCGGCCGTACCACTGTTCCCCTTCCTTGTTGAGGAATTCGAACCGGGCCTGTTTGTCGAAGCGGCAGATCAGGACAGGCAGATTGTCCGCAATCGCGGTTAGCTGATGTTCCTGCCTTCGAAGCTCCTCGGCCGCCCTCTGCCGTTCCGTCATGTCCTGCGCCAACGCAAACCAGCCGCCAACCGCACCATCGGCTGTGCGATCCGGCACAAATGTGATTTCCGTCGCACGGGTTTTTCCGTCCGGATAGGAAATTTCGCCTGAATATCGGGCGGTCTCGCCCCTCAATGCCGATTCGACGCAGGGCTGAATGGCTTCGACCGTCTTGCGCGAGAAAAGTTCGGGAATCGTCCGGCCGACCACATTCCCGGGATCCATGCCGTACCATCGCGCACCCTCGAGGTTGATGAAACGATACCGCCAGTCGCGATCGAGGCGGGCCATCAACACGGGTAGATTATCGGTGACCGTGCGCCGTTCCTCTTCGGCATTGCGCAAGGTGCGCTCGGCGGCCTCTTTCTCCGTCACGTCAACTGCCAGCGAGAACCAACCCTGAATCGAACCGTCGGCTGCGAAGTCCGGGACATAGTTGATGACCACATGCCGGGTTTTGCCGTCCGGGTATTCGGCAACCCCCGAAAACTGGGTTGACTCGCCTTGCAGCGCCCGGTCGACAAGGGGGCGAATGGCGGCGCAGACCTCGCCGGAAATCAAATCCGACACAGCCTTGCCCACGAGTTGATCGGGTGTTGTGCCGTACCATCGCGCCCCTTCGCTATTTATGAAGCGATGACGCCAGAGGCGATCATGGCGGGCAATCAGCACCGGCAAGTTATCCGCGATGGCATGAATATGTTGCTCGCTCTCGACATGCGCCAATTCGGCCAATTTCCTGCCGGTGATATCCGCCGAAATCAGCCCGACGCCTGTTATGTCGCCATCGCGGCCGCGAATCGGGAATCTGGTGGAAAGAAAATAGGCTTTCGTGCCGTCAGGCTGTTCCAATTGTTCCTCAAAGATCGCCTCGTCGCCGGATTTCAGGACCTCGCTGTCCCTTGCCTCATAAGCCTGCGAGATCTGGGATGGCAGAACTTCCGTGGCCGTTTTTCCGATCACCTCATCCCGGCACAGCCCAAATCGACTCTGCCATTCCTGGCTGACTTCAAGATATCGGCCCTCCCTGTCCTTCAACACAATTCCGACAGGGGCGTGATCCAGAACTGCCCGGAACAGCTCCCTGGCTTCACTCAGTTCCTGCTCCGCTCTCCTGCGTTTAGTGACATCGCTGGCGGCGCCTCGGTAGCCGATAAACCGGCCATCTTCGTCGAAGCGGGGCTCGCCGCTGACCGAAAGATGGACGATCCGCCCATCCGGCAATTTAATGGGGTATTGAAAACTCCAGAAAGGGCGGTGCGCCGCAAGATCCGCGAGATGCCGTTCCCATTTCGGGTCGTCCCGGTCATGGGCGAAATCTTCCCGTCTCCGCCCGATGATCTGCGAGGGGCTGAATCCGGTGATAACGGCATTCTGGCTGGACACATAGGTATACCGATGATCCGAATCGGTTTCCCAGAACCATTCGGTGATCGTCGGCACCGGCTCGCTTTCCGAACTATCCGCGCCCCCCGCGATCCGGTCTAAATTCGTGTTACTTTGACCCTTCACTCGCCCAGCCTCGCTCTGCGGCATCATAGTCCAGCCGCAAGGAACACCCAATAAATAACTGCATGGGCGCTAGGGGCAGGCAATATCTGCGCCAGATTCAGGTCGATGATGGCGGAGCGCCGAAAAGCAGCAGCAATGTGGTACCGTGCCAAAATGGAAACCGAAGAAATCCCGGCCGGTCTTCACGGAAAGTAAAGCCCCCGCACCGTTTCCGCTGCGGGGGCCGACAGGGTCTGTTCAAACCCAGGATAATTGCATCAACGCAGCAGGTTGACTTCCCACTTGCCCTCGGCGCTGATCGTCGCGACGCTGTAAATGCCGGCCACATCGCCGTTTGCGTCGAAATCGACACTGCCGGAAGCGCCTTCGTAATTGACGTCCTTGCCGGCGGCAATAAGCTCTTTCGCCTTCTTCCATTCACCCGGACGGATCACTTCACCAGGGGCGTTGGCGACGGCGCGCAGCGCAGCGCCGATCTTGCCGCGATCGGCTGAGCCCGCCTTCTCGATCGCCATTGCCATCAGGAACGCCGCATCGTAGCCATGGGCCACGTAAGGCGCCTGCGGGTTGCCGCCGGTGGCCTCAAACGCATTGGCAAACATCTTGTACGACGAATCGTCATAGTCCGATGCGGACTGGGTGATCCAGATATTGCCGCGCAGGGTGTCGGCGCCGATCTGGTCGATCACCGACTGGTCGAACATGCCATCCGCCGCATAGAACTTACCGAACAGGCCGTTCTCAAGGCTGTTGCGGATGATGGTGATGCCGCTGGAGCCGTAATAGGCGAAAACCGCCAAAGCCTCGGCGCCGCCCTTGGACAGGGTCGACAGCTCGGAGCGGTAGGAAGCCTTGTCGGGCTCATGCGCCTGGTTGGCGGTGACAGTTCCGCCCATCGCGGCGAATTCGCGCGTGAACACACCGGCCAGGCCGGCGTTGTAATCGTCATTGGCGTAGGTGACGGCGATCTTGCTGACGCCGGCCTTCTTCACCAAATCGGCCAGCGCCTTGCCCTGGTAGGCGTCGGACGGCGCCACGCGGAACACAAGGTCATTGTCCTTGAGGTCGGTGATCGAGGGCGCGGTCGCGGAGTCGGACACACTCACGACGCCGGCCGGGATGGTGACCGACTGGACCATGCCGTTGGTGGCGCCGGAACAGCTGGCGCCGACGACGGCGACAACCTGCTCGACATTGACGATCTTGTTGCCAGCGTCAACGCCTGCCTTCGGGTCGCAGGCAGAATCGCCGAGAACCAGGCTATAGGTATCGCCCTTGAACAGGCCGCCCTGGTCGTTGACATGCTGGGCCGCCAGGTTGCGGCCGCTGACGATGGCCGCAACCAGCTCGGCGATCGGGCCGGTCACACCGCCGACCGAGCCGACCTTGACCTCACCGGCCTGGGCGGCTGGCGCGGCCAGGGCAAAGGCTGCCGCCGCAAGAACTGTTCTGCTCGAAAAACGCATAAGATTCACTCCCTGTTTGACAAAAATTCGGACTGCATATTTTCGCAATGGCCACATCTTGACCGGCCATGTCGGAAAGTCAACTGGATGCCACAAAGGCCGGGATCAATCGCCCGTTTCTACAGGGCCGGTTGCCGGTCTGGCCGGCGGTTTCGGCCTTTGCTCCGGCAATATTCCCTGCGGGAATTTCTGCAGCACGATTTGCAGCAGCAGGCCGATCAGGAACATGCGGACATAGGCGGTGCGAATTGCCAACTCGTCCGGCAGGCGGCTGGTCAGGATTTCCGTCGCCGACCAGATCGTCCAGATCAGGAAGGCGCCCAGAATGGCACCCTTGTTGTTGGCGCTGCCCCCGACGATCAGCATCACCCATACCAGGAAGGTGGCGGCCAGCGGGTCCGTGGCGTTGGGGTCGATGAATTTCAGGTAATGGGCGGTATAGGCTCCGGCCAGCGCCATCAGCATGCTGCCGAAGACGAAGCCCTCCATGCGGAACCTTTCGACATTCTTGCCGGCTGCCCGCACCGCCGGTTCGTTTTCGCGAATCGCCGTCATGACCCGGCCCCAGGGCGCCTTCCGGGCCTTCTCCAGCGCCAGATAGATCAGCGCCACGGTGATCAGCACGATGGCCAAAAAGGCCAACTGGTTCCACGGTCCGGGAAGGCTCTCGAAAGGCTTCGGGACCATGGAAACGCCCCGCGGGCCGTTCGTTGCCCAGGTTTCGTTCTTCAGGATCAGGCGGAAGATCTCGGCAATGCCGATCGTGGCGATCGCCAGATAGTCGCTGCGAAGCCTGAGACAGATCTTGCCGACACCCCATGCAATGATTCCGGCCACGACCATGGAGGCGATCCAGGCCACGGGATAGGGCATTTCATATCCGCCGAGATGGCGCGCAGTCGGCGCAGTCGTCAGGATGGCGCTGACATAGGCGCCGATGGCATAGAAACCGGCAATGCCCGCGTTGAACAACCCGGTAAAGCCCCACTGGATGTTCAGGCCCAGCGCCAGAATTGCGTATATGCCGCCCATTGTGAGCAGCGAGATGACGTAAAGGAAGATGCCGTAATCCATCTCAGTACACCTTCCCTTTAAACAGGCCGCTAGGCCGCCAGATCAGCATGACGACCATGATCGCGAAGGCGACGCCCGCCTTGTAGCCGGGATTCAGTAGTGGCTCGGTCCCGATCCAGTTATAGGATGACAGCTCCTCTGCCAGCCCGATGACAAGACCGCCCGCCACCGCCCCGTAGGGCCGCCCGATGCCGCCCAGGATGGTGGCGGCGAAGACCGGCAGCAGCAGCTTGAAGCCCATCATCGTATGGACATGCGTATCCAGCGCCAACAGAACGCCGGCAGCCGCCGCAAGGGCCGCGCCGATGATCCAGGTGGCGCGGATCACGGATTCTGTATTGATACCTGTAAGCCGCGCCAATTCAGGCGAGTCCGACATGGCCCGCATGGCCTTGCCGATCTTCGTGTAGGTCAGCAGGTAATGGACCGCGAACATCAGCAGCAGCGCGAACCCGACAATCATCAGATGCTTTGGTGAAATGCGCAGCCAGTCGAACAACACCACCGGCATCTGGATGCCGGGCATCAGGGCCTTGACCTGCACGCCCCATATAAACTGGATCACCGAGCGCACCATCAGCATCATGCCGAAAGACGCTATCACCAGCATGATCGTGGCGCTGGCGCGGAACGGTTTATAAAACCCGCGGTCTATCCCCAGCGCGACGAGGACGGTCAGCCCCATGGCCATTGGCAGGACGGCGACGGGATGCCAGCCGGTCAACTGTATCAATGTCCAGGCAAAATAGGCGCCAAGCGTCATGGTCTCGCCATGGGCGAAATTGGCGAAGCGCAATATGCCGAAAGTCAGGGTCAGGCCGATTGCACCCAGCGCATAGATGCTGCCCAGCACCAGGCCGGGGATCAGGTGGAAATTGATCAGGTCGCTCATTCTGCCTCAACCTCGGTCTTCTCGCCGCCCAGGAACATGGCCGCCACTTCGGGGTCGTCGAGCAATTCCTGCCCGGTCCCGGTGTATTTGTTGCGGCCGTCGACCAGCACATAACCCCGATGGGCGATCTTCAGCGCCTGTTTGGCGTTCTGTTCGACCATGAGGATCGGTGTGCCGGCGGCATGAACCGTCTTGACGATATTGAATATCTCTCCACGGAACTTCGGCGACAGGCCGGCCGTGGGCTCGTCCAGCAGCAGGATCCGTGGCTCCAGCATCAGGGCCTTGCCCATCGCCACCATCTGGCGCTGGCCGCCCGACAGGGTGCCCGCCGCCTGCCGGCGTTTTTCACGCAGCGGCGGGAACATTTCGTATATTTCCTCGAGCCGTGGCCTGAAGTCGTCCTCGCGGACATAGGCGCCCATTTCCAGGTTTTCTTCGACCGTCAGGCCGGGAAAGATATTGGCGGTCTGCGGCACGTAGCACACGCCGTTGCGCACCACCTTTTCCGGCGGGGTATTGGTGATGTCCTCACCCTCCAGCAGGATCTGCCCGCCGGTCAGCTTCAATAGCCCGAACACCGCCTTGATCGCGGTCGACTTGCCGGCGCCGTTGGGGCCGATGATAACCACGATCTCGCCCGGATCGACGGTGATCGAGACACCATGCAGGATCTGCGTGTCGCCGTAGCCGCCCACGACATCCTTGAGCTTAAGTGTCGCCATCAGTCGTCCTCCCCGCCGCCGAGATAGGCATCCAGGACTTCCTGGTTCTGGCGAACCTCGTCCATTTTGCCCTCTGTCAGCACCGATCCCTCGGCCAGCACGATGACCGGGTCGCAAAGCGAGGCGATCAGGTCCATGTCATGCTCGATAAGGCAGAAGGTATAGCCGCGCTCGCGGTGCAGGGCGCGGATCATGTCTCGTATCTTCAGCAGCAGCGTCGGATTGACGCCGGCGCCCGGTTCGTCCAGCAGCACCAGCTTGGCGTCCGTCATCATGGTACGGCCCAGTTCCAGCAGTTTTTTCTGTCCGCCGGACAGGTTTCCCGCCAGTTCGTCGCGCAGATGCGAAATCGACAGGAACTCCAGCACCTCCTCGGCCCGCTTGCGGACCTCGGCCTCGCGCGCCGCGACCTTGGCCGGGACGATCCAGTTGGCATGCAGACGTTCGCCTGGCTGGTCCGGCGGCACCAGCATCAGGCTTTCCAGCACCGTCATCTGCGCGAATTCATGCGGGATCTGGAAGGTGCGGACGATGCCCTTGTGGAACAGCTTGTGCGCGGGCAGGCCGGTGATGTCCTCGCCCTCGAAGAGGATGCGGCCGGATGTCGGCTTCAATTCGCCGACAATCATGTTGAAGGTGGTAGTCTTGCCGGCGCCATTCGGGCCGATCAGGCCGGTAATCGTGCCGGCCTGAATTTCGAAGCTGCAGTCGCGAACCGCGTGCAGGCCACCGAAATGCATGTTCAGATTTTCGACCTTTAACAAGGCGGCTTTAACCCCCGAGTCTTGTTTCCGGCTATGCCGGGATTTTTTTTGCGCCCGCGCAGGAACGGCCGCGATTGATTTTCGCCCTGGTAAAGAGATTGGTGCCCCCGGGGAGACTCGAACTCCCACTTCCGTAAGGAAAACAGATTTTGAGTCTGCCGCGTCTACCAGTTCCGCCACAGGGGCACGGGCCGGTGATCAGGCGCAATATACGCAGGACGGCGGGCGGGTCAATCACCGTTCCTTTTCGCCGGGCAAGTCGTTATGCTCGCGCCGCCTGACAACCGAACCCGAGGACGGGATGAAATCACCGCTGAAGCCCCTTTACGACTGGACCATGGCCAAGGCCGCCGACCGCCGGGCGCTACCCTGGCTGGCCGGGGTTTCCTTCGTGGAAAGCTCGTTCTTTCCGATCCCGCCCGACGTGATGCTGATACCCATGGTCCTGGCGGAACGCCGCCGCGCCTGGCTTATCGCGGGTGTCTGTACGCTGGCTTCCGTTGCAGGCGGGTTCCTGGGTTACGCGATCGGTTATTTCCTGTTTGAGGCGATCGGCCAGCCAATCATCGATTTTTACGGCCTCCAGGATGCCTTTGCCAAGTTCCAGACCTATTACGCCGAATATGGCGCCATCATCGTGTTCGGCTTCGGGCTGACGCCCTTGCCCTACAAGGTCATCACCATTGCCAGCGGGGTGGCCATGTTGAATCCGCTGGCTTTCGCCGTGGCCTCCGTGGCCAGCAGGGGGCTGCGTTTCTTTCTAGAGGCCGTCCTGCTGTATTTTGCCGGCCCGCCCGTGCGCGCCTTTATCGAAACCAAGCTCGAATTGGTGACCTTGGCGGCCTTCGTGTTATTGTTGGGCGGATTTATCGCTCTTAAATATTTGTTCTGAATTTCAGGAAGAGTTTGCATGCGAACCTCACCCAACACCATTCCGGGCCTGATCCTGCTGGTTACCGTGGCGATCCTGTCATCGGCATACAGCGCGCAATATATCGGCGGCTTGCGGCCCTGTATCCTGTGTCTGTACGAACGCGTCCCTTGGCTGATTACAGGCGTCTTGATGCTGGTTACCATCCTGATGCAGTTTTCCGGCCCGGCGCGCCGCGGCATCCTGCTGATTACGGCCCTGGTCTTGCTGGCCGGTGCCGGATTGGCTGGCTACCATGTCGGTGTCGAGCAGGGCATATTTCAGCCGCCAACGACCTGCAGTGCGACAACAACGCCGAGCACGCTCAATGAGTTGAAGGCCCTGCTGGAAACCTCGATGGCGCCCCGCTGCGACGAGATTTCCTGGGAGCTCTTCGGCATTTCCCTGCCAGGCTACAACGCGATCGCCTGTTTCGCGATGGCCATCGCAGCCCTGTTCGGAAGGCGGTTCGGCTGATGAAACGCGATCCCGGCAAAAGCGGCCCGCGCTGGCTTCCGGGTGACCCGCATAATCGCGACCTGGTTGAACGGATCGTGCGGGTCGACCATGCCGGGGAATATGGCGCAACGCGCATCTATGCCGGCCAGATCGCCGTGCTGGGCGACCGTCACCCGGCGGCGCCCGAACTGCGCCATATGCTGGAGCAGGAGCAGGAGCATCTGGAAACCTTCGAAAAGATGATCGCTGACCGCCGTGTTCGGCCCACCGCCCTGACGCCGATCTGGCATGCGGCCGGTTTCGCGCTGGGCGCGGCGACCGCGCTGATGGGCGAGAAGGCCGCCATGGCCTGCACGGTCGCCATCGAAGAGGCCATCGACGAACATTACGCCGGTCAGGCCCGGGCGCTGGAACATTTGCCCGAGGAAGCCGAACTGAAGGCCGTGGTTGAGAAATTTCGCGAGGACGAGTTGGAGCATCGCGATACTGCGCTGGCTCATGGCGCGGAGCAGGCGCCTGCCTATCTGGTGCTTTCGGCGACCATCAAGGCAGGGTCGCGCCTGGCGATCTGGCTGTCGGAACGGGTCTAGCCGGTTTCCAGTTCGGTATCCCAGTACAGGAAGTCGTTCCAGGACTCATGAAGGAAATTCGGCGGGAAGCCGCGGCCATGTTCCTGCAGTTCCCAGGTGGTCGGGCGATAGGGCGCGCGACGCAGCACCAACCCTGAATGTTTCAGCAGCCTGTTGCCCTTGCGCAAATTGCAGGGACCGCAGGCGGCCACGACATTTTCCCAATTGGTATGCCCGCCGCGCGAGCGCGGGATGACATGATCGAATGTCAGCTCCTGTGCCGGCGAGGGCTGGCGGCAATACTGGCAGGTGAACCGGTCGCGCAGGAAGACGTTGAACCGCGTGAAGGCGGCCGTCCGCTTGGTCGGCACATACTCCTTCAGCGAAATCACGCTGGGCAGCCGCATCTCCATCGAGGGCGAATGCACCAACGCATCATATTCCGAAACGATATTGACGCGATCGAGGACGACGGCTTTGACCGCTTCCTGCCATGGCCATAACGACAAAGGGAAGTAGCTGAGCGGCCGGAAATCGGCGTTCAGCACCAGGGCCGGGCAGTGATTTGGGTCTGTGTCCATCCTCTTGGCTTATCGGTCTGCCGCCTGGGCAACATGCCCCTTCGCGTAAATCCTACATACTCGAAACGCTATTGAAATACAAGATATTGGGTGGCAGTTCGCGGGAACGGCATCATCGTGGGTCGGCCATTATCGTCCGGTTGCCGAATAATAATGCCAGAGCAGTAGCGCCGCCGGCCCGCGCCAGGGCCGCCAGGCCTCGGCAATTGCCATCAATCCGTTCCTGTTCGGGCGCTCTGCCAGGCGTTTCAATCGCTGCGCGCCGATCATCAGGGCCAGGTCGTCCGCCGGAAAGGCATCCGCCCGGCCAAGCGCTAACAGCAGATAGATCTCGGCGCTCCATCGGCCGATTCCCTTCAGGGCCACGAGTCGTTCGATAACCTCCTCGTCGGGAAGGCGGGCCAGGCCGCCGAGGTCGATGGAGCCGCTGACGACAGCCTCGGCGAGCGCCCGGGCATAGGCGGCCTTCTGTCGGCTCAGGCCGGCGCCGCGCAGGGCGTCCTCGTCCAGCGCCAGAAGGGTTTCCGGGCCCAGTGGATGTGCTGCCGCCGCCAGCCTGTCCCAGACCGTCTGGGCCGCTGCCTTGGAGATCTGCTGCGAGACAATGGCTCCCAGAAGAGCCTCGAACCCCGGTTCTCGGTTGCGCAGTTCAGGCGCTCCTGCCTCTTCCAGCGCCCTCGCGACGTCGGAATCGGCCCCGGCCAGGGCTTTCAATCCCTCGGCAAGGGTATCGTCAGTGAGCATGCGGGCTGTAACCATGCCGCTAGACTACGATGAGTCCAATCGAAAGAACAGGGCCGGCGGCCTTCCGGCGGCCGGCCCTTCGCGATCGGGCGATGAATCTTCAGCGCAGTCCCGCCACCGTAAACAGCGGCGCAAGTGCCGGGTGGCCGGCTTCCAGCTTGCCATAGAGGAAAGCCAGAAGCGCGCGCTCGTTCCGGCGGATTTCGCGATCCCTGCCGATCTGTTCGACCAGCCACCGCGCCTCAGCGCCATCTACCTCGTCCCGCGTTCCCGACGCGGGCGCCAGAAGATGTGCGCCCAACGCCTGTACGAACAGGTCGCGCCAGGCAAGGTCGTTTTCGGCGTCATCCGTTTCGCGCTCCAGCGCGAACAGCAACTCCGCCTCGGCCCGGCTGACGGCAATGCCATCGTCGCTTCCCGTGGCATGGATTGCCTTGCGGATGATTTCCACGTCCTCGGCCACGATTACGCCGGGTCGCCGGCCTCGCCCGTAGGCTGCTTTCTCGGGGTCCATCACGCTGTCCCAGACCGCCTTCAGGATCAAGTAACCGACATCAACCGGACAGGTCCGTGCGCGCTCGACCACGCGGATCGCCAGCGCCAGTTCGGTCTCGCGGGCCACCTTGCCGTCCGCCATAATATGCCGGATCAGGTGTTGGGCTTCCGCCTTGCCCAATTGTCCCGCCGGCTCGGTATTGAAAATATAATACTCGGCCAGCGCATCGACGAAAAAGCCGTTCCAGCTCTCGTCCTTCTCGGTGCAGTCGGCATCCATGCGGAACAGAAGTTCGGCCTCTGTGGTTGTGCTGATCCCCTCGGCAAAAAGGTCATGCTGCAGCCGGATGACATCCTCAGCCGTAATGTTTCCCCTCACGAGCATTTCGTTTGCGCTAAGCATTTTACCCATTATTACCCACCTTTCGTTATTATTTTTACTACTATAAGGTATATATCGGGAATCGTTGGCCCGCACACAAGATCTGATGGAGTCGAATCGGTTCGGCAATATTCTCTTGCGGCCTCAGCGACCAGAAACTTGGAGAATCTGTACCGCGCCACTTGCGACCGCCGGGCCCCGATTACGGTTTGAAAGAGCCCCGTGCTTTGCCAGGCGCGATGTAACTCCCGATACATCTTACCCGACGCGCCCCCGCCTCTTATATTCTCCCGATCATGACGGAAGACATCCAGACTGTTACCCGCTTTGCGCCCAGCCCCACAGGGCGGCTGCATATCGGCCATGCCTACAGCGCGCTGTTCGCGGCGCATGCGGCGGCGGGCGGGCGGTTCCTGCTGCGCATAGAAGATATCGATCTTGGCCGCTGCCGGCCGGATTTCGAGGAAGGAATCTATGAGGATCTGGCATGGTTGGGGCTGAAGTGGGAGACGCCCGTGCGGCGCCAGTCCGACCATTTCGACGACTACCGCGCGGCATTGCAGAATCTGGATGAAGCCGGCGTCATATATCCGTGTT
>JBFFGY010000006.1:0-17072 GCA_041557215.1 Alphaproteobacteria bacterium | reverse complement strand
TCCCATTCGTCATGATAGTCCCCGACCTCCATATCCGAGAAGTCGAGCCGGTAGGGCGGGCAGGCGATCTGGACATAGCTGCCGGCGCGGAAGTCGATAGTCTCGCCCGGCGGCAGCTCCAGCACCAGTTCCTTGATCAGGGTCGCGATACTGTCGTTCGAGCGGACAGTGCATTCCCACTGTTTCACGCCGAACGCCTCTTCCGCGACCCGGACCGCCAGCTCCTGTCGGACCGTCAACTGACAGGCCAGGCGTTCGCCCTGGGCGAGTTCGCGCTTGATGATATGCGTTCTCTCGGTCGGCAGGACCGCGCCACCCCCCTCCAGTATCTGGACACGGCATTGCCCGCAGGTGCCCGTCCCGCCGCAGGCCGACGGCAGCAGAATGCCCGCCTCGCCCAGGACATCGAGCAGCTTTCGGCCAACCTGCGCTCTGATTTCTTTCGACTCGTTGACGGTGATCTTGACCTCGCCGGTAACCACCAGCCTGGAGCGGGCGAACATGATCACCAGCACCAGAATCAGTACGATGGCGGTGAAAAGCGCTACGCCCAGGCCGATTTCCAACATTCTATGGTCTCATTTCCATATGCCCGCTTGCATCACAGGTGAATTTCCGAGAATCCCAGGAAACAGAGCGAAATCAATCCGGCTACCACAAAGGTAATGCCCATCCCCTGCAGGCCGTCCGGGACATCGCTGTATTTCAGCTTCTCGCGGACCCCGGCCAGGATGCAGATGGCTACCGCCCAGCCAAAGCCGGTGCCCAACCCGTAGACCACGCTCTCGGAAAATGTGTAGTTCCGTTCGACCATGAACAGCGAGCCGCCGAGGATGGCGCAATTGACGGTAACGAGCGGCAGGTAGATTCCAAGTCCCTGGTGCAAGGTGGGGAAATAGCGTTCCAGGCTCATCTCGACGATCTGTACCATGGCCGCGATGACGCCGATGAAACTGATCAGCGCCAGGAAGCTGAGGTCGACATCCCCCAGGCCGGCCCAGGCCAGAGCGCCCTCCCGCAGCAGGTTGCTATGGATCAGGTTGTTCAACGGTACAGTGATCGACTGGACGACGAACACGGCCAGCCCTAGCCCAAGCGCCGTATCGATGCGCTTCGAGACCGCCAGGAACATGCACATGCCGAGGAAGAACGAAAGCGCAAGGTTCTCGACGAAAGCGGCCTGGATGAACAGGGCCAGATATCCCGCCATCATTCGGCCCCCGCTCGCTCGACCGGTCGCGCCCGGAATTCGGCCGCCTCTGCCTGCGCGGGCCGCCAGGTCCTGATGACCCAGATCAGCAGGCCGATGATGAAGAACGCGCTGGGCGGCAACAGCATGAGGCCCAGCGGCTCGAACCATCCGCCCTCGGCGGCGGTCGGCAGCACCACCTCGCCAAGCACCTTCCCCGTACCCAGCAATTCGCGGATTATGCCGACGGTTATCAGTATCCAGCTATAGCCGAGACCGTTGCCGATCCCGTCCATAATGCTCAGCCCGACACCGTTCTTCATGGCGAAGGATTCGGCGCGGCCGAGGATGATGCAGTTGGTGACGATCAGCCCGACGAAGACGGAAAGCTGCTTGCTGATGCCGTAGGCGTAGGCCTTCAGAACCTGATCCACGACGATGACCAGGGAACTGATGATGGTGATCTGGATGATCAGCCGGACATTGCGCGGCATATGGTTGCGGATAAGGCTGATCGAAGCGTTCGCCAGCGTCAGCACCGCGATTACCGCGGCCGACATGACCAGCGCGGTCGCCAGGGTCTTGGTCACCGCGAGCGCCGAGCAGATGCCGAGGACTTGGAGGGTGATCGGGTTGTTCCCGACGAGCGGCGTCACGAGAGCTTTTGTCATGCCATTGTCCATGCCTCAGCCTCCGCGTCGTTTCAGCTTTTCGAGATAAGGGCCATAGCCGTGATCCCCTAGCCAGTAATGCAGAAGATTGGTGACGCCCTGCCCGGTCCAGGTCGCGCCCGTCAGGCCGTCGACCTGGTATTTTGCCTCCGGCATGCCCGGCTCCATGCGCCCCGTACCCACGCCGAGCATTAGCACGGATCCGTCCCAAATCTTCTTTCCGCGCCACTGGCTCTTCCAGTCCGGGGCGTCGATGAGCCCGCCCAGCCCCGGCGTTTCGGAATGCTCGTAGAAGGTCAGTCCGGCCACGGTATCCAGGTTGCCGGACAGGCCAAGATAGCCATACAGAGTTGAGGAGAAACCACGGCCGTGCACGGGAAGGATGACCAGATGCGTCTCGCCCGCCTGTTGCGCAAGGAAGATGGTGGCGAACCGGGCTCGCCGCCCCAGTCCCGCGATATCTTGGTCTTCGGGGATTTCGACGCTCCGGTCGGGATCCTTGGCCGCCAGGCGTTGGTCGTACTGGTCGGGATCCATGGATGGTACATATGCGCCGGTCTCCAGGTCGACGACCCTCGCTTCCAGCTGAATTTCAGCCGCCTCCGGCAATTGCCGGAGGATTTCCGCGATATGCGCCGGTCGCTCCGCCTCCTTGTTAGCCTGTTGCAATGGCCGCAAGAGTACGGTCGAGCCGGCGACAAGGGCGGATCCCGCCAGGGCAACGGCAAGCGTGATCGCCACCGTTTTGGCCGGGCTGTCGTTCGGCAGGGCGCGAAACCGTGCCCACCAGGAGCCGTTGCTCTTTTTGCAGCCGTTATCAGCCAAGGCGCCGGGCCCTCCGTCTGATATGGATCCATACCACCATATGGTCGATGAGGGGCGCGGCCATGTTGCCGAACAGGATGGCGAACATGACGCCGTCGAGATGGCTCGAACTCCCCACCCGGATCGCGACCACCATGATGCCGATCAGAATCCCGTAATTCCATCGGCCCCGCACGGTCATGGCCGAGGTCGTAGGATCCGTTGCCAGGAAGATGGCGCCGAAGGCGAAGCTGCCAAGCGCAAGATGCCAGTACCAGGTTACGTCGATGAAGGCGTTCCCTGCGGAATCGAACTGGTTGATCACCATGGCCGTGGCGGCCATGCCGACGAACATACCCATAACGATCGCCCCCGATATCATCCGGGCATAGAGCAGGAAGGCGCCACCGATCAGGCATGCCAGTACCGAGGTCGTGCCCATTTGGCCCGGCGCCAGCCCGACGAAGGCGTGCAGCCAGGGTGTGGCGAGCCAATCTACCCTGCCGCCGCCCTCCTGCCCGACCAGCGCCAGATCGGTGGGGCTCGTGAAGGCGTCGACCATCGTCCACACGGTCTCGCCGGTCATGTCCCGGGGGTAGGTGGCATAGAGGAAGACCAGCCCCACCAGCACCGGGTTGAGGAAGTTCCTGCCGGTCCCACCGAAAATTTCCCGGCCCATGATGATCGCGAAACTCATGCCCAGGGCCGCCTGCCAGAGCGGAATGGAGGCCGGTAGGCTCAAGGTGAAAAGAAGCGCGATCAGCGGCGTTCCTCCGCTAGGCGGCCGGCCGCGGAATTTCGCGAAGATACGTTCCCACAGGGCGCCGGCCAGCAGGATTACGGCAAGGACGGGTAGGAAATAGAGCGCGCCATGGGCGACGTCCGCCAGCAGGCTGTATGGATCGCGGCCGATCCCCAGCCCGTCGAGCAAGGTCACCCGCCAGGTAGCCGCTGTGTCGATGCCGACCACCGCCAGATCCAGATTGGCCTGGAAGCCGGTATTAACAAGCGCCATGACGATGCAGGGAATCAGCGCCACGAATATGTAGCGCGTGGCCAGGTCGAGGCTGAACGCGTCGCGAATATGAAGCGTGCTGGGAGTAGCCGTCTGCGTGGAACGGGAGGAGAGGAGATACGCCATCATCCCTCCTTCTCGATGAGCCGAAGCGCTTCGCGCAACGCAGCCCCATAATCGATCTTGCCGGGACAAAGGAAAGAGCAGAGCGCCAGATCCTCCTCGTCCAACTCCAGGCAGCCCAAGGCCTGCGCCATGTCGGTATCGCCGACGAGCAGTGCCCGCAGCAACTGCGTCGGCAGGATATTCAGCGGCATGACCTTTTCGAAGCCGCCGAACGGCACCATCGCCGCCGGCCGACCATGCTTGGCGGTCGTAAAAGCGAAGTGCCGGCGCGACCGCTTTCTGTGCGCCCATAAACCATACAGCGAGAAGACTCCCGGCCCACCAAGCCAACGGCACCGCGCATCAGGCAGGGCTTCGGCGATCACCGATGCCTGGTTGTGGTACCGGCCAAGATAATGCTCCGGGGACTGTGCCGCGCGCCCCGAGAGCACCGATCCTGATATCATCCTGTGCCGACCATCCTGCAGTTCGCCGCGTGTCAGTTCATCGAGATTCGCGCCAAGACGGGTGCGGACCAGGCGCGGCCGCGTCACCATCGGTCCGGCGAGCGAGACGACCCGCCCGGTCGACAGCCGCCCCGTGGCAAACAGTTTCCCGACCGCGATGACGTCCTGATAGTTCAGGTGCCAGACCGTGCGTCCTGCGCCGACCGGGTCGAGAAAGTGGATATGCGTTCCCACCAGCCCGCTGGGATGCGGCCCCGTGAAGTCCACCGCAATCGTTCTTTCCGGGTCGCCCATCGGCAGGTCGGCGCCGGGCGGCTTGCACAGGTAGACCGGACCATCGGTCAGGCGGGACAGCACGATCATGCCGTCGCCGAAGGCCTCGCGCTCTTCGCCGATGACCCGGTCCGGCCGCGCGGCCAGCGGATTGCTGTCCACGGCCGTGACAAAGATGGAATGAGGCATGGTTTCAGGGTCTGCCACCCTGCCGTAGGGCCGCGCACGCAGCGCTGTCCAGAGGCCGGAATTGAGAAGTGAAGCGGTCACCTCGTCGCGTCGCAGACCCGGCAGATCCGCCCGCGGCCAAGAAGGGAAACTCGCCTCGTCATCTCCTTCGAGCTGAACCACAACAGAGAGCAGGGCGCGCCTTGCGCCGCGATTGATTGCCGTCACCACTCCGGAGCCGGGAGACGAGAAAATCACCGAAGGGTGCTTGCGATCCGCAAAGAGCGGTTGACCCAGCCTTACCCTGTCGCCTTCCTGCACCTGCAGGGCCGGGCTCAACCCTATATAATCGCCACCAAGCAGCGCAACCGACGACACACCGATCCCGTCGAAAATCGACTGTTCCGGCTCGCCCTCCATCGGGATGTCCAGGCCTTCGGTGATCCGCATGGGTACAATTTATACCAAGGAACGTTGACCATGGCTCGTCTTGCGGCGCGGTGCGCGCTCGCCGGCAGCAGCCAGCGCGAGCGGCCACAGGACGAAGCCGAGATAAAGGATGAACAGGACGCCGGGCCGCATGTTGCCTCACGTGATTGCAGGGGCGCTTTGAGAATATTACCCGCGCAGGATGTGTTTGTCTGCTAATATCCGGTCCGTCCTTGTGGAATTCCCGGACTGCTTGATCCTTCGCCCGCTTGGCGGCATAGATTACCCTCACGTCATCGTGGCAGGAGGGAAACCCATGGGCAGAGGCGTCGTCGATATCGAGAATATGGACCGCGAGGATATCGCGGCGTTGCGGTCCGCCAGGCCGCCGAAGGGGCTGCCCTTCCGGATGACCAAGCTGGGCCACGTGGTGGTGAAGGTGCAGGACCTCGAGCGCTCGGTGGAATTCTATACCCAGGTGCTCGGCTTCCAGGTGTCCGACGTCTATCCCGAAACCATGGTCCCCGGCCGCATGGTGTTCCTGCGCTGCAATCCGGACCATCATTGCCTGGCGCTGGTCGGCGGAGCGAAAGGGCCGAACAGCTTCGCCGAGCTGCACCATCTGGCCTTCGAGGTCGGCAGCCTCGACGAACTCTACCGCGCGCGCAAGCATCTGCGGGAACAGGGCGTGAAGATTTCCTTCGACGGGCGGCGGCGCGCCGGCTGCCAGGTTGCGGTCGAATTCCGCGACCCGGACAACCACCTGCTGGAGCTCTACTGGGACCTTGAACAGGTGGGCACCAACGGCGAAATGCGCCCGCCCGAGGACTGGCGCGAAGCCTTCAGCCTCGAAGAAGCCACCGACAACCCGCCCCCCGGCCAGGACACCACCCTGGAAGACCCCTCATTGCGCGAGGATTGAGGGCGGAACGGTCGCCATTCCGGTTGCTGTCGCATCCCATTGTTGCAACCCGTTAGCGTTTCCTTCACCGGTTCCATGCTTTGCTGTCGGCGAACCGGAACGAGCGAGGGGAATGCCGCCAAGCCATGGGAAAATGGAACAGCCGCCGCAAGATCCTGGCGATCCTTGGCGCACTTTGCCTGTTGCTCGCGCTCGGCATCGGCGCCTTCGCGGCGGCGGTTTATTTCCGGATGGAGAGGGAGAGCCGTGGCCGCCACGTGCCTTGGCAGGAGACGCAGGCCATCGCCTTTGCCGAGCAGGGCCGGCCGTTCGAGGCGCTGGTGACGGTTTATCGGCTGGATGGCGGCTCGGTGAGGCGCAGGCCAGGGCCGCTCCGGCGCGTGTTGGGTATTCTGGTCCGCGGCGGTCACGACGCGGCGGTGCTACGTTATCAGGAAACCCACCGCTATGTCCGGAATCCGCCGACCGGTCTGAACATGACCAGCGGACTGGACGTGGAGCTGGCCATCGCCCAGGCAAAGCTGGGACGAATGAACGCCGCCGCCGAAACGATCCGGGGCATGACGCGGCAGCGCGACCAGGCCGCCGCGATGAAGGCCGTTGCACTGATCCGTCTGGTCCCGGGGCGAACGGCTGGCGGCGCTTGCCGTGGCCCGGCAAATCCCCTCGCGCCGAGCCCGCGCCGAGACGCTCGGGTCTCTTGCCTTGTTGATGCGCGAAGACGCCGATCCGGCCACGGTCCGCCTGGTCGCCGAGGAGGCGCTGGCGCTCGCGCGGAGCATGGAGGAGAGAGATGGACCGATCCTGCGCATGGCGAGGACATATGCAAGGCTGGGCTATCATCGCGAAGCGCTCGACCTCGCCGCCACCGTAGCGCCAGGCAAAGCGAATAGCTACGCGCTGGGTAACATCGCCGAGACCCTTGCCGAGGCGGGCGAGATTGCCTTGGCGCGGGAAACTGCATCGCTCGGGACGGGCCCGGCAGGCGTAAAACAGCTGCTCGTCCGAACCTTGTCCGTTCAGATCGGGCGGGGCGATGCCGCCGGCGCGATGCGGACCTTCGCGCTGCTGCCCGCCAGCGTGGACCGGGAATCGGCGCTACGCCAAGCGACACTCGGACACCATCTCGATTTCCAGTATCGCCAGTGGGATTCCTATATTGCAACCGCTCTGCTGGATTTCGCCGATCTGGTTGCGGAAGCCGGGGCCGACCCGGTTACCCTGCGCCACTGCCTGCTCGGCGATGCGCTCGCGGCGGGCGATCTGGCCATTGCCGCCCGCCGCCTGGGCCGCGACCGAGGGCGACCCCTACCGGCCTTCGATATGGAAAATGGCCGAACTGTTGCTCCACGGTCGGCGCCTCTGCCGCAGCCTGTCGTAATCCGCCAGCTTGTCCGGAACCTGCATTGCGGCTACTTGTTTCTCATCCCGAAACTACACCGGAACTACACCGAACCTGCCTGCGTTCCGCCTGCCGAATCCAGCCCGACTGCGGCTGTCTGGCCACTGGCCATCGCCGCCGGCCGCCGCTAGACTGCGGGCCGTTTGAAGTCATCCACAAGGGCACGTAAAGCGCATGGACCTGAAGCAGCATATCCGCGGAATCCCCGATTTCCCCAAGCCGGGGATCCTGTTCTACGACATCTCGCCGATGCTGGCGCATCCCAGGGCGTGGCATTACTGCACCGCCAAGCTGGCCGCCGTGGTGGCGGATTGGGAGCCGGACCTGCTGGTCGGTATCGACAGCCGCGGGTTCCTCGTCGCGGCGCCGCTGGCGCTGAACATCGGCTGCGGTTTCGCCATGCTGCGCAAGAAGGGCAAGCTGCCGGGCAAGACCATCGCCCACAGCTACGACCTGGAATACGGCTCCGACACGGTGGAAATCCAGGCCGACGCGATCGAGCCGGGCCAGCGCGTGGTGATCGTCGACGATTTGATGGCGACCGGCGGCACCATGGCGGCCGGCATCGAGCTGATCCGCAAGGTCGGCGGCGACGTGCGCGGCGTCGCCTGCATCATTGAACTGACCTTCCTGGGCGGTCGCGACAAGCTCGACGTGCCCTTCGAGGTGCTGATGCAGTACGACGACTAGGGCAGCGCGCAAAACAGAACGCTGTTGGCGTGGAGCAGCCTCACCCTTCGAGACAGGCCTGCGGCCCTCCTCGGGGTGAGGGGGACAGATCCAATGCCTCATGCTGAGGAGCCCTACCTAGGGCGTCTCGAAGCATGAGGTCGCTGCGTCGGCGCCCTACGGCTCCACCAGATGGTGCTTGCCGACGGGCACGACCGTGCTTGCCTGCGGGCCCTTTTCGCCCTCGCCGGGATGGATGGCCAGTCGGACCTCGTCGCCGGCCGTCAGCGCATCGAAATCGCCGTGGATCAGGCTGTTCCTGTGGAAATAGATATGCCTGCCGTCGGCGGTGTCGATGAAGCCATGGTCCTGCGACAGCCCGGCGACGGTTCCGTGCACGGGCACCTCATGCGCCTTCACCTTGCCGCGGCGCTTGCGGTCGTAATCCTCGAGCTGCCGGATCGCCGCGTCGAAGGCATCGCGGATCGCCACATAGATGTCCTCATGGGCATGGTTCAGCGGACCCTGGTTGCTGACCGCCAGTTCGCCGCCGATGAGGCCGAGGTCAATGCCGATATTGTACATCTTGCCCTTGTGACCATGACGGTGTGGCGCTTCCACGACCACGCGGCAACTCATCAGGTGGTTCGAAAAACGCTCCAGCTTCTCCGCCTTCGCGCGGATATTGGCCTCCACGGCGTCGGACTGGTCCGTGCCCTTGAAGGTGATCTGTAACGGGATGATTGGCATCGCGTCCTCCATAACGGATGACGTCCAGAATGGCACTTTGCGCCATCGGCAATCGCCATGCCTTGATCAGGATCAACGCCCCTGTGTAATTTGTCGGCTATATTCGCGCTACTCCCCGAACGGCTTGGAAAAGAACAATGTCCCGCGAAGATTCTGTCGCCCGGCGGACGCCGGATGTGGCCATGGTCAAGGTCTGGGACCGGTTCGTCCGCATCTTCCACTGGAGCCTCGTTGCCGCCTTCGCCGTGTCGTACGTGACCGAGGACGAAGCGATGGCCCTGCATGTCTGGGCCGGCTACCTGGTCGGCGGGCTGGTGCTGGCGCGCATCCTCTGGGGCTTCGTGGGGCCGAAACATGCCCGTTTCGCCGATTTCGTCTGCGGCCCATTCACCGCCTGGCGCTATCTCATCGACCTGTTGCGCTTCAAGGCGCCGCGCCATATCGGCCACAGCCCGGCCGGCGGGATGATGGTGCTAATGCTGATGGCGGGCTGTCTAATCACGGTCTGGACCGGCATGCAGCAATATGCGGCGGAAGAGGGCAAGGGGCCGCTGGCTTGCAACGTGCCCGCCATCGTGGCCCCGGCGCTGGCCGACGATGACGGACGCGAAGGGCGCGAACATGACGGCGAGGACGGCGAGGGCCTTCACGAGCCGCTGGCGCATCTGACCTTTCTGCTGGTGCTGTTCCATATCGGCGGCGTCATCCTGGCCAGCATCGTCCACAGGGAAAACCTGGTCCGCGCCATGGTGACGGGACTCAAGAGATCCGAAAGCTGAGGAAGGCCAAGGCGCCGACGATCTCAGGGCCGCCTGACGATACCCTCCTGCGCCAGCCGGCGGGCGAGGTCGAGCAGGACTTCGTCGCCGTTCTTGCGGCCGATGATGGAGAAGCCCGTGGGGGCGCCGTCGACCGTGCCGTAGGGGATGTTGATCTGCGGCAGGCCGCAATGGCCGGCCAGTCCCGTCAATGTGAGGATGCGCCGGCGCACATCGGCTTGCTCTTCTGACGTCTCCCCGCGGAAGGGGGCGACGCAGGGGGAGGTCGGGATCGCCATGACCGCCCCGACATCCAAGATATCGTTGATGCTCCGCGACAGTTTCGTGCGCCATTCGGTCCAGCGTGCGACATCCTCGTCCGATATTTTCGAGGTGAACTCGAAACGTTCCGCGATGCCCGGGCCGAAGGTAGGGTTCACCTCTTCGATCCAGTCGCGATGGGTCTCCCAGGCCTCGCGCCCCTGCAGCACGATATAGGCCTTGAACATGTTGTCGATATCGTAATCCTCCGCCGCCAGCATGCTGATCGGCGGGTTCACGATCCTGGCCAGCGCGTCCAGCGCCGGCGCCAGTACCGCCTGCACCTGCTCGTCCGCCTGGGCCCAGAGATCCTCCGGCACATAGAGGCGGGTGAGGATTTCCGGCTCCTGCCAGTCGTTGAACAGCACATGCGCCACACCCGACATCACCGCCGGGTCGCGTGCGAACCAGCCGATGGTGTCGTAGGAATGGGCCAGCGGCATAATTCCTTCCAGCGGAATGCGGCCATGGGTGGGGCGGAGCCCGTAAATGCCGCAGAAGCTGGCCGGTATGCGGACCGAGCCGCCGGTGTCCGATCCCAGCGCCAGATGGGCGTCGCCGGCGGCAACCGCGGCAGCCGAGCCGCTGGAGGATCCGCCCGCCACCCGGCCGGGCGCGTTGACATTGACCGGCGCGCCATAAAAGGCGTTCTCGCCGATGATCGAATAGGCCATTTCCTCGGTGACCGTCTTGCCGATCATGGTGGCGCCGGCGTCGATCAGCTTCTGCACCACGGGCGCCGATTTTTCCGCCGGCCCGTGGGTGCGAAGCCAGTCCGGGTTGCCGCAGCCCGTGTGGCAGCCCTCGACGTCGAAAATGTCCTTCACGGCGAGCGTTAGGCCGGTGAGAAGCTGGTCCTCGGCCCCTTCTATCACCTTGTCGCAATGGGCCACGAAGGCGCCGAGATCGTCGCGGGTCGTCAAAGCCAGGCCTCCCGAATTGACGGCGCGGGCGGCTTGGCGGAGACTGCATATCTGAACCGGCCACCCACGGGATTGATTCGAAACATGCTCATTGCACAGATCACCGACATGCATGTCAAGACGCAGGGCGAAATGCTGTCCGGCACGCTGGACAGCTATGCCGGATTGCAGGCTGCAGTCGGGCGCATTGCGGCGCTGGAACCCCGGCCGGATCTGCTGGTGGCGACCGGCGACCTGACGGCCGACGGGACGATGG
The DNA here is from genome assembly GCA_041557215.1 of Alphaproteobacteria bacterium. Classification (GTDB taxonomy): domain Bacteria; phylum Pseudomonadota; class Alphaproteobacteria; order UBA8366; family JADFVY01; genus JADFVY01. Next base: position 5,950 of record JBFFGY010000006.1, on the reverse strand, counting down.
AGGAATATGCGGCGCTGCGCGGCCTGCTGGACGGCCTGAAGATTCCCTATTTGCTGTTGCCGGGCAACCACGATGTCCGGGACAATCTGCGCGCCGCCTTCCCCGACCAGCCCTGGGAGGAGGGGCGTTTCCTGCTCTATGCGGTGGAGGACTGGCCGGTCCGGTTCGTTGCGCTGGATTCCGTGGTGCCGGGCGATCATAAGGGCGAACTCTGCCGCGGGCGATGCCGCTGGCTGGATGCCAAGCTGGCGGAAGCGCCGGACAAACCGACGATCGTGATGCTGCACCACCCGCCCTTCGCCACCGAGATCGGCCATATGGACCGCATGGGGCTGGTGGATGCCACGGGCCTGGCCGAGGTGGTGGCGCGGCATCCCCAGGTGATCCGCATCCTCTGCGGCCATGCGCATCGCCCGATCCAGACCATGTTCGCCGGCGTGCCGGCCAGCGTGGCGCCGGCCACCAGCTTCCAGATCCAGCTGAAACTGGACCAGTCGCCGGGCATTCAATGGACGAAGGAACCGCCGGCCTTCCAGCTCCACAAATGGACGCCGGAAGGCGGGTTGGTCAGCCACACGGCCTATGTCGAGGATTACGGCCACTGGGAACGGCCGAAGAGTTACAAGGCGATGGAAAAGGCGTCGGGCCTCGGGAGCAGTTGAGGCAATGAATGGCGCAATTGCAGCGGGAGACGCGCAGACCGCCGCTGCTGCGGCGGAAATGCTGGCCGAGGGCGGGAACGCCTTCGATGCTGTTCTCGCTGCCCTATGCATGGCGCCGGTGGCCGAGCCGGTGCTGGCCTCGCTGGCCGGTGGCGGCTTCCTGCTAGCCCGACCGGCGGACGGCGATCCGATTCTGTACGATTTCTTCTGCCAGACGCCCAGGGTCAAGCGCCCGGCGGAGGAGATGGAGTTCTATCCCGTCGATGTGGATTTCGGCACCACCACCCAGGAATTCCACATCGGAATGGGGGCGGTGGCGACCCCGGGCGCAGTGGCCGGCCTGTTCGCCGCGCATGGCGATCTGGGCCGCCTGCCAATGGATCGCATCGTTGAGCCCGCAATAAGGCTGGCAAGGGAAGGCCAGCCGGTTTCGCCGCTGCAGGCGCATATCCTGGACGTCGTCGCGCCGATCTATGTCGCGACGAACAGCGCCAGGCCCCTGTTCGGAAGCCGGCGGGAGCCGGGAAAGGTGCTCCGTGAGGGGGAGAGCTACCGGCCAGCCGCCATGGCCGATACGATGGAAGCGCTGGCGCGCGAAGGTCGCGATCTTTTCTATCGCGGCGAAATCGCACACCAGATCGTGGACGCTTGCCGCGATTGCGGTACGCTGACTATGGAGGATCTTGGAGGCTATGAGGTTGCCCGCCGACCCCCGCTGAAGCGCGATTGGCGGGGTGCGCGCATATACACAAATCCGCCGCCGTCATCGGGCGGACCGCTGATCGCTTTCGCCCTGGCAATGCTGGAGGCGGTGGGCTGCCCACCGGAAGGGCCGCAGGACGCAGGCTGGCTGATGGCGCTGGCCGATGCCATGGCAACCACGAACGACGCGCGCTCCGGCTGCGGCCTCGATGAGGAATGCGATGATGACCGCGTGGCGGCGCTGCTGTCCGATCCGCTGGTTGCCGAATACCGCGCCGCGATGGCCGGAAGGGCATTGAAGCAGGGCGGCACCACCCATATCAGCGTGATCGATGAGGAAGGCAATGCTGCGGCAATGAGCCTGTCGAACGGCGAGGGCTGCGGCCATGTCCTGCATTGTGGCATCATGCCGAACAATATGCTGGGCGAGGAGGATATCAATCCCCGCGGATTCCATGAATGGACGCCGGATACGCGGATTTCCTCGATGATGGCGCCGACGGTAGTGGAGCGGCCGGGCGGTCGGTTGGTGGCGCTGGGCAGCGGCGGTTCGAACCGCATCCGGACCGCGATCCTGCAGGTGCTGGCGAACCATCTGGGCTTCGGGATGGGATTGGCCGATGCCGTAAAGGCCCCGCGCATCCATCACGAGCGCGGATTGCTGAATGTCGAGGCGGTCGGTGCTGACGGCGGCCATGAGCGGGTGGTCGCCGAGAGCTTCGCCGCACCCTTCCCCAGCAAGGAACTCTGGGACGACTTCAGCATGTTCTATGGCGGTGTCCATGCGGTATCGCTCGACCCACGCAATGGGCGCTTTGAAGGCGCGGGCGACCCCCGCCGTGGCGGCCTTTATATGGAACCCTGATCCTTTCCGGACAGTCCTCGCTACTCTGGAATACGGTCAGGCCGCCCCAAGAATAACGCTTTGCAGCAGTCCCTCGTTCTCGATCGAAATCCGGTCCGGTTCCGGACAGCAGACAACGCCATTACCCTTGAGTTCCTTGAGCGCGTTCCGAAAACTTTCCGGGGATATATTGAGGAAGTCGGCGATTTCGGCCTTGGGGAAGGGATAGTGCCCCATGATCTACCTGTCCTGACGATTCGCCCAGCGCTTGTTCATCATCGCCAGGAAGGCGGCAATCTGGGCGGCAGCCGTTCCCATGTCCAGGATTTCCATACGCTGCTGGATCAGGGTCATTTCATGCGACATTTCGCCGAGGAATGCCTTGCGCGCAGCAGGCACTTCCGCCACCAGCGCCTCCAGGAAGTGCCGCGGCCAGCGGCACACCGTGGTCGGCAGGGCGGTCTCCGCAGTGTATCTGCAACTGTTCAGCATGTTGCAACAGACCCCGACGAAATCGCCGGGAAACAGGAATCCGATCGTGCGATCGACGTTCTTTGCGTCGGAACGGGTCACCCTGACCATGCCGGACCGCACGCTGAACAGGAAATCGCTGGTCTGTCCCTGGGCGACGATCCTGGCTTGCGCCGGCAGCTCGTATGGCTGGGGAAAGTCCGGATGGTTGGCCAAGCGCCAGTCCGCGCTGTGGAGAGTCGAAGATGTAGTCATGAAATCCGGCCCCAAATTGGCGCAAGCCGGAAACTACGCTGGGGTCGCATCGGTCGGGCCTCACGCAATATTTGCATACATAACAAAACATTTACGCCCATCAATCGGTGTAAATGCGGCTACAGCCTCTCTTTTACGCCCTTTATTATATTGATATAACTATATTATTCTGATTTTCCGGTGCCAAGTATACGTTGCCGCCGGGCGGTTGTCCGATTGTATAATTCAAGCGCCGACATTGATCAATGGATAAATTGCATTCCGAGCAACTATTTCTACCTTTATAATCCAAAGCGGTTAGGTGTAATGTAATATTAACCCTAATAGGTGCGGGGAATTGTAGGACCAGCTATGATCTTGTTCGGCATGTGGCTGCCATGACTGGCAAGCACGGCCGAAGGCGGCCGCGTCAGCGGGCTGCGGCCTCGGCGACGGCAATTCGCTGGTCGAGCATATCCATGACATGGCCCAGGACCTTTTCGTCCATATTTTCCTCGCTCTCGGTCGAATTGGTCACATAGAGATGGTCAAGCAAGGCGGCGAGGGCCTGGCATTGGGCTTTGTTCAGGCTGTCAATGCGTCCGGATTCCAGATGGAACAGGAACTGGTCCAGATAATAATTGTCGCCGCGGCCCAGAGCCAGGCGCGCGAATCCGGGCATGAAGTGGCTGTATGCCTCGTCGGTGATGAAGCAGACGGGATCCCAGGAAGGGCTGCCGACCTGGGTCAGCGAAACGCTCTCAGGCGTCACGGACTGCAAGGTGTTTTCATGTTCCGCGCATTCGTCGCAATGGGCCGGGGTGCGGACCATCTGTTCAGGACGAGCGCATTCGAACGCCTTGTCTATTGCGGATAGCAGGCTGTCCGTTCCCATTTCGGCACCCTCATTCGTCCAGAACCTTCGGCCAGTTTGCGTCGGCCTTCGTGATGAATCCGGGGATATCCTTTTCCCATTTTGCCTGCACGCCTTTGCTGTAGTTCAGGTACAGCTTGCCGTCGACGATGCGCCAGGCTTCCGGGTCCGATGAGGCGGTGTAGCCCTGGGATACGGCCCATGCGCAATAGCCGCCATATTGCGGCGCGAAAGCCGCGGGGTCGGATTTGAATTTCTCAATGTTCTCGGCGCTGGAAAAACGCCATGTCGCGCCATTCCATTTCAGCTCAAGGTCGCTGCTGCCTTCAACCGGCTTGCCTTGTGCGAAATAGGCGACCGGATCATAGCCGCTGACGGCCAGGCTGCTGAAGGTGCCGGTGTAAACCGGGTCCTTGGCATGGGCCGGCAACAGGACGGATTGAAAAACCAAGCCCAGGAAAACCAGGAAGGCTGTGGCCGGGATACGCTTTATCAAGGCAGTTGCTCCTTCGACAATGAACAAGTCGGCGAAGTCTGCGCGAAAAGAATCACGAAATCGTCCCGCGCGATCTCAACTAAGCGTGATGGTAGCCGTCAACTATAGATTTCGCCGGGCTTGATCATGGTGCCGGCCGCGATCGTCTCCAGTTCGGCCCAGCCCAGAATGCCGATCGCCCCGCGTTTGCCGGTCCGGATGATGCCCCGGTCCCGCAGGGCCGACAATGTCCTGCTGACGGTTTCGGCGGTAGAGCCCAAATAATCCGCGATGTCGACCCAGCGCATCGGGATTTCCACGACTTCCACCCTCATACCGGTTGCTTTAGCTTGGCGACGAGCCATGGTCAGCAGGAAGACGGCGACCCGCTCTTCGACCGAGCGCCGGCCCAGCATCAGCATGCGGTCCTGCGCCTCGGTCAGTTCGTCTGCCATCTCTCGCAGGAACAGGCGGCGCATGCCCGGCGTTTCATCGAAAAGCCTTTCGAGGACTGCGCGTGGCCAACTCCGCAGCGAACAGGGGGTGAGGGCCTCGGCGCTGTAACCGTAAACCTGATCCATGTTGAAGGTGACGCCCATGAAATCGCCCGGGTACAGAAAACCCGTGACCTGGCGGCGCCCGTCCGCCATGAGCTTGAACACGCAGGCCATACCGGTCTGCAGCCCGTATATGCTGGCTGCCGGCTCACCCTCGAAAATAATCGCCTGGCCGGGCTGTATATACACATGCTGGGAAGTTTCGTCGAGGCGTGCGGCAATGCCTTCGCCCAGCGCCTCGAGATCCTGGCGCAAGCTGCTTTTGGTCCTGTTTTCAATTGCAATCCGCATATCGCGATTACCTGCAAAAACTATACCAATGTACTGCAACCGTTCCTTTTGAGTTAAAGAATGAAATACGCGGCTATCCGCTGGAGTCAAGGGGTGGGTGCGCATCGATCGCCCCTTCGATATTCACTGTCTGGCGCTGCAGGTGAGAATTGGAAAACAAGCCGCTGCGGCGCTATTGCGTCCGCCGTGGATGGCTTATAACCTCTCGCGCCGCAGCTGATGATCAGCACGGGTTATGGGAAGGGTACGGCATTGGATTTCATCACGAATCCGTGGTTCTACGCGCTGGCGTTCCCGGCGGTTTCGATCGTCGGCTTTTCCAAGGCCGGGGTCGGCGGGGGCTTGGGCATCATGGCGGTGCCGATGATCGCCCTGGTGGTGCCGCCGGTGCAGGCGGCGGGCGTGCTGATGCCGCTGCTGCTGTTCATGGATATCTTCACGCTGCGCGCCTATTGGGGCGTGTTCGACAGGCGCAATCTCATGATCCTGCTGCCCGGATCGCTGATCGGGGTCGTGGTTGGGGCCCTGGTCTTCGGCTTCATGAACGACGACATGATCCGCATCATCGTCGGCGCGGTGACGATCCTGTTCACGCTCTATCGCTGGGTCGGCCTGCGCCTGCTGCGCCGCGCCGCCGACCACAAGTCGCAACCGCATCGCGGCTATGGCACCTTCTGGTCCGCCGTCGGCGGCTTCACCAGCGTCGTCGCCCATGGCGGCAGCCCGCCGGTGCATATCTATCTGCTGCCGCAGCGGCTGGAAAAACAGATATTCGTCGGCACCACCGTGGTGCTGTTTGCGCTGGTCGACGTGATGAAAGTCGTGCCCTATGCGCTGCTG
>JBFFGY010000005.1:0-17248 GCA_041557215.1 Alphaproteobacteria bacterium | reverse complement strand
CGCGCATGGCCTCCAGGGATTCTTTCGAAATCGCGCTACGGTCCCCGGTCATCAGCGCAGCCGCGACGGCGCCGGATTCACCCGGCAATGCCGCGCGGATCCGCTCGGTCATATGGAAGCGGATCGATGCCAGCACCAGATCAGGCGACCAGGCGCCAGAATCGCTGTTCCCCGTAATCTGCCTCGTGCGGCCGAGGGCGAACCCCACCCCGCCAATCTGCCGGAACCAGGACTGTCTCTGAAAATCATAAGCGTCGGGCGCCGATGGCGCCGACGGCGGCGACAGCTTCGCATAAACGTCTATCCGGTCGCCGATATCGACCGAATCGTCGCGGCGCAGTTTCAGCCGGACGAAGGCCGGCGTTGCCGACGGATCGATCCTTTTCAGGGAAACCTCCCCCAAGGTGACGCGCGCGCCATCGGGCCGCAACTCCACGCGCACCACCCGGCCGGTCACACCCGCCGGCCCATATGGCTTCGCGAGGACGGGGGCTGTAACGAGGTGGGTGCGCAACTGCGCCGCTGCAAACCCGGCCCCACCGAAGGCAAGCCCCAGGAATAGCAAGCCTAGCACCAACCGGGCGCGCAAACGGACGGCCGCCATCACCGCAACAGTCGTCACGAACAGGCCGGCCAGGGCCGGCGGTTCGTCGCCAAGCCCGAAATAGACGCCGATACCGGCCCCGAAGGCAACAGGCGCCCAGAGCAGCCAGCGTTCCCGCTCGGCCTCGACCAGGCCCACCATGCCTTCCTTCCATTGCCGCCAACCTGTCATGGCCAGGGCAGCCCTACCTTTCCCATTGCTGCGACAAAACGATTTTGCCGCGAGACATAACATTGTGCTACATCCCCGCCCTGCAGTGCAGCAGTTTGATCGATCGAGGATTCCAAATGACAGTTGTCACCAGGTTTGCGCCGTCGCCGACGGGCTTTCTTCATATCGGTGGCGCCCGTACGGCGCTGTTCAACTGGCTTTTCGCCCGCCACCATGGTGGCCGCTATCTGCTGCGCATCGAAGACACAGACCGCGAACGCTCCACGCCCGAGGCGATACAGGCTATCCTGGACGGGCTGAAATGGCTTGAACTGGATTGGGATGGCGAGGTTGTCTACCAATCCGCCAACCAGTCGCGCCATGCGGCCGTCGTGCAGGAATTGCTGGACAAGGGATTGGCCTATCGCTGCTACACAACGCCGGAAGAACTGGCGGAAATGAGGGAAAAGGCGCGTGCCGAGGGGCGCCCGCCGGGTTACGACGGACGCTGGCGCGACCGCGACCCGTCGGAGGCTCCGGCCGGCGTGAAGTCGGCGATCAGGATCAAGGCGCCGCGTGGGGGGGAAACCGTCATCCGCGATATGGTCCAGGGCGAAGTCCGGATATCGAACGACCAGTTGGACGATATGGTGCTGCTGCGCGCCGACGGAACGCCAACCTACATGCTGTCCGTGGTGGTGGACGATCACGACATGGGCATCACCCATATCGTGCGCGGCGTCGATCATCTGACCAATGCCGCGCGCCAGACCGTGCTGTACCAGGCAATGGGCTGGCACGTGCCGGAATTCGCCCATGTGCCGCTGATCCACGGGCCGGACGGCGCGAAACTGTCCAAGCGGCATGGCGCGCTGGGTGTCGAGGCCTATCGCGACATGGGCTATCTGCCGGAAGCCATGCGCAACTACCTGCTGCGCCTCGGCTGGGCCCATGGCGACGAGGAGATCATCAGCACGGAGCAAGCCATCGAATGGTTCAGCCTGGAAGCGATTGGCCGCTCGCCCGCGCGTTTCGATTTCGCCAAACTGGAGAATTTGAACGGACATTATATCCGGGAAGCAGCCGACCAAAGACTCGTAGATCTGATCCTGCCCTTCGTCGCCGAAAGACTGGGGAGACAAGTGGATGATGCGGGCCGTACGATTCTGGCTGCCGGCATGGATGGCCTCAAGCAACGTGCGAAAACATTGCTTGAGCTTGCTGATAATGCACTATTTTACCTGAAGGCTCCGACCTATCCGCTGACAATCGATAAGGCCGCCAAGCTGCTGGCAGGCGAAGGTGCGACCATGGTGCTGGAGGTCGCTGAACAATTCGCGAAATTGGACGACTGGAGTGCCGCCGCCCTCGAGGCAATCGTGCGTGACTATGCGGAATCGAAGGAACTGGGATTGGGCAAGATCGCCCAGCCGTTGCGCGCGGCGCTGACCGGTTCGAACATTTCGCCGGGAATCTTCGAGGTGATGGAAGTACTCGGGCGCGAGGAAAGTCTGGCACGACTCAGGGCAGTGCCAGCCTCCTGATAAGCAAGTCCGTATTTGCTACGGCGTCGCAGCCGGGCTATAATTAATGCACTGCGACATTAATTCTTGCAGCGCAACATGACTGGCGACAGCAACGCCAGCCAACCGTCACCCGATTACCAACAACGAGGTGAGATATGACCGAGGCATCCTCTGCCATGAAGCCCGGGGTTACCGGCGATACGATGACCCTGAAGAACAACCGTACCGGCGACAGTCTCGATCTGCCGATCATGCACGGCAGCATCGGGCCGTCGGTCATCGATGTCCGAAAGCTTTATGGAGAGACAGGCCACTTCACCTACGATCCGGGCTATACCTCGACGGGTTCCTGCGAGTCCAAGATAACCTATATCGATGGCGAGGAGGGCGTATTGCTCTATCGCGGCTATCCGATCGAGGAATTGGCCGAACAGAGCACCTTCCTTGAGGTCTGTCAGTTGCTGCTGGAGGGCGAACTGCCCTCCCCCGACCGGAAGGAGGCCTTCTCGAAGCACATCACCTACCATACCATGCTGCATGAGCAGCTGCAGTATTTCTACCGCGGGTTCCGGCGCGACGCCCATCCCATGGCGGTCATGGTCGGTGTCGTCGGTGCCCTTTCGGCCTTCTATCACGATTCCACCGATATCTATGACGAGAAGCAGCGGGTGATCGCGTCGCACCGCCTGATCGCCAAGATGCCGACGATCGCCGCCTGGGCCTATAAATATTCCACGGGCCAGCCCTTCGTCTATCCGCGCAACGACCTGTCCTATGCGGAAAACTTCCTGCATATGACCTTCGCAACGCCCTGCGAGGAACTGAAGATCAGCCGTTCCGTGGCGCGCGCCATGGACCGCATCTTCATTCTTCACGCGGACCACGAGCAGAACGCCTCCACCTCCACGGTGCGGCTTGCCGGATCTTCCGGCGCCAACCCCTTCGCCTGCATCGCGGCCGGGATCGCCTCGCTGTGGGGCCCCGCCCATGGCGGCGCCAACGAGGCCGTGCTTACCATGCTTGGCGAGATCGGCAGTAAGGACCGGGTTCCCGAGTTCGTCAAACGGGCCAAGGACAAGGACGACCCCTTCCGCCTGATGGGCTTCGGCCACCGGGTTTACAAGAACTACGACCCCCGTGCCGCAGTGCTGCGCCAGTCCTGCCACGAGGTCCTGGAAGAGCTGGGCGTGCAGCATGAGCCGCTGCTGGACCTGGCCATGGAACTGGAACGGATCGCGCTGGAGGACGATTATTTCGTCAAGCGCAAGCTGTTCCCGAATGTCGATTTCTATTCCGGCATCATCCTGCGGGCCATGGGCTTCCCGACCTCCATGTTCACGGTGCTGTTCGCGGTGGCCAGGACCGTCGGTTGGATCGCCCAGTGGAAAGAGATGATCGAGGACCCGCAGCAGAAGATCGGGCGTCCCCGACAGCTCTACACGGGCCATTCAAAACGGCCCTATGTCCCGTTGGACAAGCGCGGTTAGGAGCCAGGCTCAGAACAGAAAAGGCGGCCATCCAAATGGATGGCCGCCTTTTTCTTTTCCTGGAACCGCGATCAGGCGCGTTCAATCAGCTCGATCTTGTAGCCGTCCGGATCTTCGATGAAGGCAATGACCGAACCCCCATGCTTCATCGGCCCCGGCGCACGAGGAATCTTCACGCCCTCTTTCTCCAACGTCTCGCAGACCCCGTAGATATCCGGCACGGCAATGGCCAGGTGGCCGAATCCGGTGCCGAGATCATAAGGCTCCTTCTGGCCCCAATTGTGGGTCAATTCGACGACCGTGCTCTCGGTTTCATCGCCATAGCCGACGAAAGCCAGGGTAAACTCGCCTGACGGATAATCCGTCTTGCGCGTCATCTTCATACCAAGCAAACGCGTATAGAAATCAAGGGATTTATCAAGATCCCTAACCCTGATCATCGTGTGCAGTAAACGAAATTTTTTGGTATCTATCTGTTCGCTCATCGGCCTAATCTCCTTTTTTCATACCTGATCCGGTTTGCCCGCCCCGTTCATGTCCCGGACGAGGCGATTATGTCAAGCACCGCTTGCGCGGCCCGCCGGGCCGGTGGCTCGCCACCCAGCCCCAACTGCGCCAAAGCGGGTCTGACCGCTTCGACTTGTGCGCCGCCGTCCGGCCCCAACATCCTCTCCAGTTCTGCGGCGAGCCGGTCCGGCCTGCAGTTATCCTGTATAAGTTCCGGGACCACTTCCCTGTCCTCGATGATGTTGACGAGGCTGGCGTAATCGACACTGACCAGCCGCCGCACCAGAAAATGGGTCATCGGTGCCATGCGGTAGGCGATTACGGTGGGCAATCCGGCCAGGGCCAATGCGCGCGACACGGTGCCAGAGGCTGCCAACGCGACATTGGACGCCGCCATCGCGTCATAGCGTTCGGCCGCGCCTTGTAACACAATCGGGGTTCCCGGCCAGTCGGCTGTTAGGTCGCGGACCATCGGCGCAATCGCCTCGATGGTCGGCACAACCACGCGCAGGGTCGGGTATCGCTCAGCCAGGAGCGCAAGGGCCCCACCGAAATCATCGGCCAGCCGTGCCACCTCCCCCCGCCGGCTGCCCGGCAACACACAGATAAGCGGATCGCCCGGGCCGATACCATGGCGTTGCCGAAAGGCCGGCCCGTCGCCGTTGTCCGCCCCTGATTCGAGAACCGAATGCCCAACGAAACTGCAGGGCAAGCCGACCCTCTCGAACCACGGTGGCTCGAAGGGCAACAAGGCCAGAAGATGCGTGAAATCCCGGGCAAAACCTTTTGCCCGCCACGGCCGCCAGGCCCAGACGGTCGGGGCCACGTAATGTATACGCGGTATCGAGCGATCCTTCACGCGCCTCGCGACGCGGCGGGTGAAATCCGGAGAATCTATGGTAATCAACGCGTCAGGCGCCATCCGGTCGACAGCGTCAGCCGTTTGCCTGATTCGGCGCAGCAGACCCGGGACATGCGGCAGGATTTCCGATATCCCCATGACCGACAGTTCCGACATCGGGAACATGCTTTCGAGGCCCTGCTCGCGCATCATCTCGCCGCCGACCCCTGATATTTCAATTGCACCACCGGTGAGATCGCGCAGCGAAGCCATAAGGCGGGCACCCAGCACATCGCCGGACGGTTCACCGGCGATCATGAAGACGGATAGAGGGCGGCTCATTCGCCCTGCGCCACGCCGACAACGAAAATGCCGGCATCGTCGGCGGCGCGCACCAGTTCATCAACATCCAGAATTATCGTGGAGCCTGCTCCGATCGCAATGCCCCGCAATCCGGCCTCTGCGACATGGCGAATGGTTTCCGGCCCGATGGTGGGCATATCCACCCGGGCTTCCTGCCCAACTTTGGAAAACTTGACCAGCACGCCCCCGGGACCATCCCTCTTGATATCCCTGCATCGCGCAATAAGGGCATCCGTCCCCTCAACCGCCTCGACGCCCAGCACGATGCCCTGCTGCACGACGACGGCCTGACCGATATCGACCTCGCTGAGAGCAGCCAGAACGGCCATGCCACGCTCGATATCGGCATTGGCCTGGTCGTCTGGCCGAACGGTACCAAGCGGCCCTTCATCGGCTGTCAATTTCGGCAGGACCTCATGGGCACCAATTACGTGGTAGCCCTCGCCCTCAACCTCATCGATAACCGCCCGCAAGAGCCCGTCGTCGCCTATGCCCTTACGGCCCAGTTTGGCAAAGAACTTCATCACTCGGATGTCGGGCCGAAGATCCAGCAGGGATGGCCTGCGAACCCCACCAGCCATGACCAGTTCCTCGATTCCCTGCTCCTTCAGGATGGCGAACCCCTGTCCGGCGGCCCCCATGCGGATCCAGGCATGGGGCACCTGCTCGACAATTTCCGGATCCGCTTGTCCCTTCAGGGCCAGCACGAAGAAGTCCCGCCCGCTTTCCAGACAGGCATCTATCAACAGCTTGGGCAGGCGGCCGCCTCCAGCCACTATGCAGAGTTTACCCGCCATGCTCCGATTTCGGCACGACTAGCCCGCGTTTGGATTCTTTACGGATGAAGTCTGCGACCTGCTGAACAACAATATTTTCGGCGAACTCTTCCAGGACCTTCGCGAGCCGCTCCTCAAGCGTCCCCTCGCCCTCGAACAGGCCCCGATAGGCCGCGCGAATTCCGTGAATGGTTTCGCGGTCAAAACCGCGGCGCTTCAATCCCACCAGATTGAGACCGGCGAGGCTGGCGCGCTCTCCCATTACCGATCCGAAGGGAATGACGTCATGTTCAACCCCGGACAAGCCGCCGATCATGCAGTGTTCGCCAATCCGCACGAACTGGTGGACGGCGGCCAGACCGCCGATCACCGCGAAATCGCCAACCGATACATGGCCTGCAAGGGTGGCGTTGTTGGCCATGATGACATGATTGCCGACAATGCAATCGTGCGCGACATGGGTGCCGATCATGAACAGGCCGTTATCCCCGACCCTGGTCTCCATACCTCCGCCCTCCGTTCCCGGATTCATGGTGGCATGTTCGCGGATAACGTTGTTCCGGCCTATTACCAGTCGCGATTTCTCACCCTTGAACTTCAGATCCTGGGGCGCCGTTCCGATCGAAGCGAACGGAAAAATCTTCGTGCCCTCGCCGATCTCGGTAATACCGTCAACAACTACATGGGATTTCAGGACGACCCGATCGCCCAGCGTTACATCGGGCCCAACCACGCAATAGGGACCAATCGATACGTCGGCTCCAATTTTTGCCGCCGCATCGACAACCGCCGTTTCATGAATGGATGTCATTCAGCTATCCACCAGCATGGCTGAAAATGTCGCTTCGGCAACCAGCGTGTCATTGACCATGGCCTTGCCATCGAACTTCCAGACCGCGCCCCGATTCTGTTTGCGGGTCACGTGGATTCGCAGCATATCCCCGGGCACCACGGGCCTGCGGAAACGGGCGCTGTCGATGGTCATGAAGTAGACCAGCTTGTTCATGGCCTCGTCGCCGAGGGAATGCACCACCAGAACGCCGGCGGTTTGCGCCATCGTCTCCACGATGAGGACACCGGGCATAATCGGGCGCTGGGGGAAATGACCTTGGAAGTAAGGCTCCGACACGGTAACGCCCTTTTCGCCAACTGCGCTTTCCCCCTTCACGATATCGACCACCTTGTCGATTAGCAGGAACGGATAGCGGTGCGGGATCATTTTCATGATCTCGTTGACATCAAGCTCATTCAATTCCTTAGCTTTTTCAGTCATCTTTTTCAGAAATCTTTCCTTTTTTGGCCAACCGCCCAAGAATTGCGACTTCCCGGAAGAATTGTTTCAGGGGTTTTGCGGGTGTTCCCATAACCTTTGCGCCTGGCTCGATATCCTTCAGAATCCCGCTCTGGGCTGCTATCTGAACACCGGAACCGATCTTCAAGTGGCCCGCAATTCCGCCCTGCCCCCCCATCATTACAAGGTCACCCAATTCGGAACTGCCCGACATGCCCACCTGCGCCGCGATAACACAGCCTCTTCCGAGGCGCACGTTGTGCCCGATCTGGACCAGATTATCAATCATGCTGCCGGCACCGATCACGGTATCCGGGCCGGCCCCTCGGTCAACGGTCGTATTGGCGCCGATTTCCACGCCATCCTCGATTATGACACGGCCAAGCTGCGGTACCTTTACATGCCCCCTGGGATCTATTGCAAAACCGAAGCCACGTTGTCCGATGCAGGCTCCTGGATAGATATGCACCCTGTTGCCAATGACACAGTGCGATAATGTCGCATTGGCGTCGATAATCGTATCGTCGCCGATCTGCACGCCTTCGCCGACAACCGCATTCGGGCCAATCCTGCAATTCTGGCCGATTTTTGCACCGGGACCGACATAGGCGCCTGCCTCGATACGCGTCCCTGTGCCGACGGCTGCCGTCTCGTCCACTCTGGCGGTCCCGGCTGTGCCGGGTTCGAATGAAGGGGTCGGATAGAAAGCCTGGGCGATCAGCGCATAACTCTTATAGGGCGCTCTGGATAACAGGAGCTGCATGCTCGATGGGGCCGCGCCCGCCATATCCGGGTGAACCACGCAAGCGCCGGCCAAAGACTCGCGAAAAGCCTGTTGATATTTTCGGTTATCCAGGAAACTGACATCGTCCGGGCCCGCACGGTCCAGCGGCGCAACATCCGAGAACAATCGCTCCGGATTTGCGCCGTCCTGAAGCTCCGCTTCGCCTGCACGCGCCAGGCCCCCCAGAGATATCGGTCCCGCGGACCTGAAAAATCGAGGATCGGCCATTTTGCCCTTATAGTGTTAGCATCCGTAACGCAGTGCCCCCGGCATCAAGCCGGACTTTCGGCCCCTACTGGGCCGAGGGCGGAATTTTTACCGTCGGCAGCTTGCTGTCCAGTCTCTTTATCACTTCATCGGTGATAAACAACTCCTTGCGGGCTTTGAGGATCATGCTGTTGGGCGTGCCCGCCTTCATGACGATATCAATGCCGCGTTCCTCGGCAATCGCCTCCAGTATCTGGTCAAGTTCCTTCTCGATCAGTTGCAGTCCCTTTGCCTGCATCTGGTCCAGAGCCCGCCTATATCCGTTTTCCGCCTGTTGGGCTTCCCGCTGCTTGCGCCGAAATTCCAGCACCTTGGCCTCGAACACCTCCTTGGCCAGGACGCTCTGTTGCTGTTCGAGTTCCTTGCCTTCCTTCTCAAGTTCGGCTTCCACCTTCTTGATCTCGGCAAGGAAGAGTTCCCGCTGCTTCACAACCTGATCGTTGACGCTCTTGCCGGCCTTCGAATTCTGGATGATCGCCAGATAGTTTACCAATCCAATTATCGGTGCCGTCCCGGTTGACTGGGCCGATGCCTGCGGCACGGTAGCAAAAATCATGGCTGTCAAAAGGAACGCAGTCGCAACACTTCTCAATCCATATATCATCATATCAATCCCATCTAGAACCGGGTTCCAAAGCTCAACCTGAAGACCTCCGTCTTGTCAAAATCCTCCTGCTTAAGCGGCCAGGCAAAATCCATGCTCAACGGGCCGATAGGCGACCGCCAGGCAACCCCGATTCCCCAGGATGCCCTAATGGACGGTTCATCCCTGATATTCGATTCGAGGATAAAATTACCGGGATTGTCCGGATCCTCCACAAACACTTCGCCAGTCACTTCGTCGATGTCGGTCAGTGATCCGGCATCGCTGAACAGCACACCGGTAATCCCGAACTCGTCCGGCAAGCCTAGCGGGAATTTGAACTGCAGGGAACCATAGTATACTTTATTGCCCCCAAGCGAGTCTCCCGTGGCCAGGTCCCTCGGTCCAACACCGGAACTCTGGAACCCGCGCAATGTGCCGCCGCCGAGGAAGAACCTGTCGGTGATCCGGACTCCGTCATCCTCCAGATCGTGAATAATGCCGCCTGTCATGGTCAGACTGGCAACAATGTCCTCCGTAACCGGGTAAAAGACACCAGTCGTCAATTTGCCCCGCACATAATGCAGGTCGCCGCCGAGGCCCGCATAGTCGGTCGACAAACGCGCGAAGAAGCCTTTCTTGGTATCGATGCCGCTGTCACGCAGGTCCAGCATCAGATCCTGGCCAATCATGGACGTAAGGTTTGTGCCCTCTTGTTGCCGAATGGCAAGGGACGCCGTAGCCGGCACATTTTCAATCACATCCTGTTTGATCGTATAGCGCAGACGCTGCGACCAGCGTTCGTTGATCTCGTAGCCAAGGCGCAAACCACCGCCGGTCGTCGTGCTGTCATAGGAGCTGAACCGGGAATTGTCGTTGGTTGTATGGAACAGATCGATACCGGCCTTCAGGTTCCGTCCCATGAAGTAGGGTTCCGTAAAGCTGATATCGAATTGTTGCTTCAGCTTGGAAACGGACACCGAGGCGCGCAACTGCTGGCCCTTGCCGAGCAGATTGCGTTCGCTGATGCTCAGATTGGCCAGAACGCCTTCGTTGGTCGAGTAACCCGCAGCCACACCCAGTTCGCCTGTTGACTGCTCCACCACATCCACTTTGACGACCGTCTTGTCCGGCGTTGAGCCCGGCTCGTTGGTTACGTCAACCCGAGAAAAGAAGCCGAGATTGCGGATGCGCTGTTTGGACCGGTTCAGTCTTGCCGCATTGAAGGCATCGCCCTCAACAACACGAAATTCGCGCCTGATGACTCGGTCGAGAGTACGAATATTGCCGCCTATGTCGATACGCTCGACGTAGACGCGGGGGCCTTCCTGGATTTCGAAAGTAACGGATATTATGCTCTTTTCACGGTCACGCTGCACGATCGGGCGAATATCCACGAAGGCATAGCCGAGATTGCCGACTTCGGTGGTAATGGCGAGGATTGTGTTTTCCACCTCATCCGCGTTGTACCAATCGCCTTCCTCCACCGTCATCAGGTCGCCTAACGGCTCCGGATCGATCTCGGAAATTTTCGAAGTAACATCGAGCTTGCCAAATTTATATCGTTCGCCCTCTTCAATCGTGAAGGTGATGAAGAAGGCGTCCTTGTCCGGCGTCAATTCGGCGACCGCGGAAAGGACCCGGAAATCGGCATAGCCGTTTTTGAGATAGAAGCGCCGCAGCGATTCCTGGTCGAACGCCACCTGGTCGGGATCGTAGGTATCCGCCGGGCTGAAAAAGCGGTACCAAGCCGACTCGCGAGTGAAAATTTCGCCCTTCAGTGTCCGGTCGGAATATTTGCGGTTGCCGATAAAACTGATCCGCTCGATTTCGGTCAGCGGGCCTTCGTCGATTTCGAACACCAGGTCGACGCGGTTCTGCTCCAACAGGATGATCTTCGGCTCCACCGTCGCGCCGAACCTGCCCGTGCGGCGGTACAAGTCCAGAATCCGCTTCACATCGTTCTGGACACGGGTGCGGGTATAAACGACACGCGGTCGCAACTGCACCTCCTGCTCGAGGTCCTGATCCTTCACGCGCAGATTGCCCTCGAAGGCAATTCTGTTGATGATCGGATTCTCGACGACCTGAACGATCAGATAATTGCCTTCGCGACGAATGGTGACATCGGCGAACAGCCCCGTCGCGAACAGCCGTTTCAGCGATTCGTTTATGTCATTGACGCCGAAAGCATCCCCTTGCCGAATTGTCAGGTACGACACGATGGTTTCGGGTTCGACACGCTGATTACCCTGCACCACTACGCCTTCCAGCCGCGCGCCCGGCGCAACAGGGGCGGCTTGGGACGGCGGTTGCGGCAATGCCTGGGGCGGCGTTTCACCGCCCGGCGCACCGGGTCCGATAACTGGCACCTCCGGGCCGACCTGCCCATGCACCGGAGCAATGGCCAAGAGTGCGAAGCCAATCAGGCCGCACAAGAAAACAACGGAACTACGCAACGGTTCTGCCTCCCCCTTCCGGGGCATCGTCCGGTTTTTATTCGGTCGGGATGCGACCTGTCCTGAAACGCCCCGATGCTACAGAACCCTGTGCAACAGGTCATTGACGGTTACGAATATCATGAGGCTAAGCACCAAGGCCAGCCCGATTCTGAAACTGAATTCCTGTGCGCGCTCACCCAGCGGACGCCCGCGCACCACCTCGATTCCATAGAACAACAAATGCCCGCCGTCGAGTACCGGAATCGGGAATAGATTAATCAGCCCCAGCGACACCGATATCATCGCCATGAATTCCAGGAACCACTGCAGGCCGCGCTTCGCGGCCTCACTGGAAACCTGGGCAATCATGATCGGTCCACCCATCTGGCTGCTGTCGCGCTTGCCAACGATCATCTGTCCGATCGCCATGAGCGAGCCCGCCGTCAGATCGTAAGCCCATTTCGACGCCGCCCCAACAGCCTCAACGGGGCCCAGTTTGACGACCTTCGTGATCCTTTCCGCCTTCACACCCAGCAGTCCCCGTTCCATCCTGCTGCCGTCTTCCAACGTAACGACGTCCAATTTCGGCGTCGCGGTCACGGTAATGCGCAACCCGTCGCGCACCGCCGAAACCTGTAGCGGTTTGCCAGGAGAAACAGAAACGATGTCATAAACATCCATGAAATGGTGGATGGGTGTCCCATCGATTTCAACGATCAAGTCCCCTTGGCGCAGCCCCGCTGCCGTCGCCGCACTATCCTCGATAATCCCGCTGACAAGAGCCGGCATCGGATTACGAATTCCAAGATCTCCGACCTTCTGCACCGTCTTGTCGATCATCGGCATTTCGATGGCGTCGGTGGTCGCCGGCAGCGTCATGACCTGCCCGTTGCGATCGATCTCCAGGATCACCGTTTCGCCCGGACGCAAGGCGACCCGCGAAACGATATCCTCGAATCGCGATACACTTGATCCATCGATACTGAGGATTACGTCACCGGGTAACAATCCGGCCTTCGCCGCCGCCGAATCCTTTGCAACGGATCCCACCTCCGGCGGGGTAAACTGCTGGCCCACGAATATGAAGCTGCAGGCCATGACGAAAATGGCGAATATGTAGTTCGCGGCCGGCCCGGCGAAAACGATGGCTGCGCGCTGCGAAAGCCGTTTCTGATCGAAGGAGACTTTCTTCTCCTCCTCGGTCATTTCCCGGGATTCATCCTCGTCGTCACGGCCCTCCAGAACATGTTCGCCGAACATCTTCACGTACCCGCCAAGCGGTATCGCGCTTACCTTCCAACGCGTGCCCGTCTTGTCGTTCCAGCCGAACAGTTCGGGGCCGAAACCGATGGAAAACACATCGACACGCACGCCATTGCGTCGCGCGATCAGGAAGTGCCCCATCTCATGCACGAAGACCAGCGGGGTCAGCAGCACCAGGAACCAGAACAGCGCCACCCAGAAATTTGCAAACATATCCATCAAATCAATCCACCTGCCGGTCAGGCCATCTTACTGGCGATAAAGGCGCCGGCTCGTTCCCTTGCCTCCCGATCGGCGGCAAGAATGACGTCCAACGATTCCGCCGCGGAATGCGGCATATTCGACAATATATGGTCAACCAGATCCGCAATGTCGAGGAATCCGACCCGGCCGTCCAGGAAGGCTGCCACTGCAACCTCATTTGCCGCGTTCAGCACCGTCGGGGCGATACCACCCTGCCGGAGCGCCTCGCGGACCAGCCGCAAGGCCGGAAAACGCTCCATGTCGGGTTCAGCGAAATCCAGCCGGGCGAGCTTCGCCAGGTCCAGCCGTTCGATGGGCGCCGCCATCCGGTCGGGCCAGGCCAGTGTATAGGCGATCGGGGTTCGCATGTCCGGCTGGCCGAGCTGCGCCAGGACCGATCCGTCCTTGTAACGCACCAAGCTGTGAATTACCGACTGGGGATGCACCAGGATCGAGATACGCTCTTCCGGCATGGCGAACAGGTGGTGCGCCTCGATCAGCTCCAGCCCCTTGTTCATCATGGTCGCCGAATCGATGGAGATCTTCGCCCCCATGTCCCAGTTCGGATGGGCGACGGCCTGTGCCGGTGTAACGGAGGCCATGGCGCCTCTGGTCCATTCGCGGAACGGCCCGCCCGAAGCGGTCAGTATCAGTTCTTCCACGGCGTCCCGGCGTTCGAAATCGAACACCTGATAGATCGCGTTATGTTCAGAATCGACCGGCAGCAGGGTCGCCCCGCTGCGCACCACTTCGCGCATCACAAGGTCGCCGGCGCAAACAAGGCTTTCCTTGTTGGCCAAGGCCACGATGCCACCGCGCCGCACGGCAGCCAGCGTCGGCGCCAGCCCGGCCGCCCCGACGATCGAGGCCATCACCCAATCTGCCGGACGTTCCGCCGCCGCAACCACGGCATCCCGCCCCGCTGCAATCTCGATGCCACTACCCGACAACGCCTCTTTCAGATCCCGGTATGACTCGGGGTTGGCAACCGCCACGAAACGGGGGCGCAGCTTCAGCGCCTGTTCCGCCAGCAGCGCAGCATTGCTGTTTCCAGTAATCGCCTCAACCGAATAATCGGACGGGTTTCGTTCAATCAGGTCGATTGTACTGGTGCCGACCGATCCCGTCGAACCGAGAATCGTTACGCTGCGCGGCGCATCGGCTGCATCGGGAAGAACTACAGCCATGACAGCGGGCTCCCACCGCCGGCAAGGCCGAGCAGGGCCATGACAAGAGACGACGACAGGATGCCGTCGAAACGGTCCAGCACCCCGCCATGGCCAGGGATGATGTTGCTGGAATCCTTCACATCGAAGGCGCGCTTGGCCTTGGAAATGGCGAGGTCGCCGATCTGCGCCACAACCGCGAAGGCGCCGCTGACAAGGGTCACGGTTACGACATTACCGTCTATTGCGGCTGCGACGACCGCGCCTACCCCCGCCGCCCCGACGATACCGCCGACCAGTCCCGACCATGTCTTCTTGGGGCTGATTTTCGGCGCCAGTTTCGGCCCACCAAACGTGCGGCCTGTGAAATAGGCGCAGGTATCTGTCATCACGACCGCTGCGCCCAGCCAGATCACTGTTTCCCTGCCGAGCATGTCCAGCTCACGCAGCCAGACAAGGCTGATGCAGGCCAGATAGATATATGCCACCCCACTGCCCAGGAAGAGTCGATGGTTGCCCCCAGCGGAAAATACCACGAGGATGATGAGAAGCATCGAGGCGTATATCGCTACAAAGCTACCCTGCGCGAACAGAACCAAAGGCCCGATCCCACAGAGAATGGCATTCGCAACGGCCATCCGGCCCTTGAAACCGCACAGCCCTTGCCATTCCCAGTACAGCAGGCCGGCCACAAGCGCCGTAAGCGCGGCAAAGAACCAGTCGCCGAGCCACACCGCGCCGAACACCACCGGCAGCATGACGGCCGCCGAGATGACACGCAGCTGTAAAGAGGAGAGGTTAGACAGTGCCGACGGTTGCGCCATAGCGTCTTTCACGGCTGTTGAATTCCTCGATGGCGGCAGCCAATTCCGTTTCCCCGAAATCCGGCCAAAGAATGTCGGTGAAGACCAGTTCGGTATAGGCCAACTGCCACAGCAGGAAGTTGCTTATTCGCTGTTCGCCGCTGGTCCGGATCAGCAAGTCCGGGTCGGGCACGTCAGCGGTGTTAAGATGGGATGCAAACAGCCCTTCGTCGATATTTTCGGGGTCGATTTCGCCCTTCGCGGCCCGTTTCGCGAGATCCCGTGCCGCAGCAGCGATTTCGTGCCGCCCGCCATAGCTGAGCGCCAGGATCAGGTTGAGCCGCGTACCGTCCTGCGTGTCAGCCTCCGCCCGTTCGATCATCGCCACGATGTCCTTGTCGAATCGGGCGCGGTCGCCGATTACCCGCAGGCGGATACCGTTCTTTTTAAGTTCATTGACTTCTGACTTCAGATAGAGCCGCAATAGCCCCATCAGGTCGCCGACCTCGCTTTCCGGCCGTTTCCAGTTTTCCGAGGAAAAACCGAATAGCGTCAGGTACGACACGCCAGCCTTGGCTGCCGCCTCCACGGTCTTGCGCACCGCTTCGGCGCCGCGCTTGTGGCCGGCAATCCGGGGCAATCCCCTTGCCTGAGCCCAGCGCCCGTTGCCGTCCATGATAATGGCGATATGGACCGGTGGCGGCAGGTCTCCGTATGTCGCGGGAACAGCTTCCATACGGTCAGACCTGCATTATGTCCTTTTCCTTTTCGTGGAGAGCATCGTCGATCATCTTGACGTGGTCATCCGTCAATTTCTGCAAATCGTGCGACATCGAACGGTGCTCGTCCTCGGAAATCTCCCCGTCCTTTTCCATGTGCTTCAGCGTTTCCATCCCGTCGCGCCGCACGTTGCGGACCGCGACGCGTGCCTGCTCGGCATATCGCCCGGCAACTTTGCTGAGTTCCTGCCGCCGTTCCTCGTTCAGTTCGGGCAACGGCACGCGGACCGTCTGTCCCTCGGTCTGGGGATTCAGCCCCAAGTCGGAATCCCGGATTGCCTTCTCCACCGCCTTGACGACGCTGGCGTCCCAGACCTGCACGGCCAGCATCCGCGGTTCGGGAACGCTAATCGTGCCAAGCTGTGGGATCGGCATGCTGGATCCATATGCATCCGCATGGATTGGCTCCAGTAACGCAGTTGACGCGCGGCCTGTGCGCAGCCCCGCGAATTCCGCCTCCAGCGCCTTCAGGGCGCCATCCATGCGCCGCTTGATGTCTGCCATATCGAGTATTGCTTCAGCCATTGTCACCCCCCATCCTCGATCAAGGTGAAATTGCCCTTCGACTGCACGACATCGACGAGCGCGCCCGCATCATGCACCGAAAAGACCAGTATCGGTATATTGTTCTCGCGGGCATGGGCGATCGCCGTCGCGTCCATCACCCGCAAATCCTTCTCCAGCACTTCACGGTAAGTCAACCGGTTGTAACGTGTCGCATCCGGATTTTTCACCGGATCGGTGCTATAGACGCCATCGACCTTGGTCGCCTTGATGATCACGTCGCAATTCATCTCGAATGCGCGCAGAGCCGCGGCCGTATCGGTCGTGAAGGAAGGATTGCCGGTGCCCGCCCCGAAGATGACCACCCTGCCCTTTTCCATATGGCGGATGGCGCGACGCCTGATATAGGGCTCGCAAACAGTCTGCATCGGGATAGCGGAAAGCACCCTGGTGTGGATGTCGATAGTTTCCAGAGCGCTCTGCATGGCCAGCGCGTTTATCACCGTGGCCAGCATGCCCATATAGTCGGCGCTGGCACGGTCCATGCCGCTGGCTGCGCCCGAAACGCCGCGAAAGATATTGCCGCCGCCCACCACAATGCAGACTTCGACGCCCATATCGTGGACCGCCCTGATTTCCTCGGCGACCCGCTGGACCGTCTCCGGGTCCAGCCCGTAATCCCGCTCGCCCATCAGGGCCTCGCCGGAAAGCTTCAGCAGGATGCGGCGGTAGGACGGTTGGGCGTCGTCTGGCATATACCCTCTTTCCGGGCCCCAAGGGGCCGGTTTGGCGCGGACCCGGCCATATGGCCAGGCCCCGCTATCGTTTGAACGGACGGTGGAGGAGGATTACTCCTCGTCCTCCGTCTTT
>JBFFGY010000004.1:0-17378 GCA_041557215.1 Alphaproteobacteria bacterium | reverse complement strand
TCCAGCCTTCCATGGTCTCGTAGATCGGCTCGGCGGCCGCCTGTTCGGCCATTGAGGACGGGAAGTAATCGAATTCCTGGCCGTTGACGCGGTAGCCGACGCAGACCTTCAGCTCCTCCATGCCGTCCAGCACGTCCAGCTTGGTCAGCGCGATGCCGTTGATGCCGCCGATCTTCACCGCCTGGCGCACCAGCACCGCGTCGAACCAGCCGCAGCGGCGCTTGCGCCCCGTGACCGTGCCGAATTCGTGGCCGCGCTCGCCCAGGGTCTGGCCGATCTCGTCGGTCAGCTCGGTGGGGAAGGGGCCTTCGCCGACGCGCGTCGTATAGGCCTTGGTGATGCCCAGCACATAGCCCAGCTTGCCCGGCCCCATGCCGGAACCCGCGGCCGCCGCGCCGGATACGGTGTTCGACGAGGTGACGAAGGGATAGGTGCCATGGTCGATATCCAGCAGGAAGCCCTGCGCGCCCTCGAAGAGGATGCGGCGTCCGGCCTTGTTGGCGCGGTCAAGCTCCTGCCAGACGCTGGTAGCATAGGGAAGCAGGCGCGGCGCCAGTTCCAGCAACTGGCTCAGCAGCTTCTTGCGGTCGATCTCGGCCAGCCCCATGCCGCGCTGCAGGACATTGTGATGGGCCAGCAGGCGGTCGACCTTGGCTTCCAGCGCCTTGCGGTCAGCGAGGTCGCAGACCCGGATGGCGCGCCGCGCGACCTTGTCCTCATAGGCCGGGCCGATGCCACGGCCAGTGGTGCCGATCTTCTTGACCGTGTTGGAGGCTTCGCGCGCCTGGTCCAGTTCGCGGTGCAGCGGAAGGATCAGCGGCGCATTCTCGGCCAGCTTCAACCGCTCCGGCGACACATCGACGCCCAATTCGCGGGCGCGGTCGATCTCGTCCAGCAGGGCCCAGGGGTCGACCACCACGCCATTGCCGATGTACGAGGTCTTGCCGTCACGCACGATGCCCGACGGCAGCAGGCTCAGCTTGTAGGTCTTGCCGTCAATGACCAGCGTATGGCCGGCATTGTGCCCGCCCTGGAATCGCACCACGATCTCGGCCCGCTGGCTCAGCCAGTCGACGATCTTTCCCTTGCCTTCATCGCCCCACTGGGAGCCGACGACCACCACATTGCTCATGGAATTCTGACCTCAGCTTTGATTGCCGGGACCGCCGCCGACCTCGACGGCCTTGTCGTCCCGAAGGATATGGGTACAGCCCATCCGCCTTGCCTCGGCGGCGGGATCGGATTCGGATGCGAGCCCCGCAACGGTAACCCAGCCCTCGGCACGCAAGGCGGCGCCCCGCGCGGCGCTGGTTCCATGCGGCAGGTATAGGCTCTTGCCGTTGTCCGGCTGCGGCAGGGCGCGCAGCACGCTGTCCAGGAACAGCGAGAAGCCGGTCGCCGGCTCGCCGTTCTGGGTTACATGATAACGCCCGCCACGGCCCATCTCGCCGCGCACGCCGCGGGCGAAGACGGTGAAACTCAGCCCCGTCTGGTATTCGAAGCCCCGATGTTCGACCGGGTCGACGGTCAGGGTCAGGTCCGGCGCCGCAGCGCGGATCAGCCCGACCACCTGCTCCAGCCGTTCGCATTCGGCCGTGGCTTCCGCCGGCAGGTCCAGCGCCTTCAGCGCCGCCAATGCCTTGTCTACCGGCCCCGTCGCCCGCAACAGAGCGCCCAGCCAATCCGCCGCCTGGCCGCCGGCCGCGGCCACGGCAGCCGCATCCTTGCTGTCCAGCGCGGCGCGCAGCGCGACCTGGGTTTCCTCGTCCAGCTTCAGCGCCCGGCAGAGCGCGGGAATCAATGTCGGCAGGTTGATGTCGACCGACAGGTTCTCCACCCCGGCCTCGCTCAGCGCCTCGATGGCCAGCAGGATTATCTCCGCATCCGCTGCCGGCTCCTCCGTGCCGATGATTTCCACGCCGGCCTGCATGAACTGGCGCTCCGGGCGAAGCTGGCTGCCCCGGACTTGCAGAACGTTGCCGGCATAGGACAGCCGCAGGGGGCGCGGCGCATTGACCAGCCGCGTGGCGGCGATGCGCGCGACCTGGACCGTCATGTCGGCGCGCACGCCCATCATGCGCTGGCTGACCGGATCCATCAGTCGGAAGGTGGCGGTGGCCATGGCCTGGCCGGTGCCGTCCAGCAACGAGTCCTCGAATTCCACCAGCGGCGGGTCGACCCGGTGATAGCCGCGCGCGGCGAATGCGCCGACCAGCCGCGCCGCCACGGTCGCCTCATGCGCCGCATCCGGCGGCAGCACATCGCGCAGCCCGTCCGGCAGCAATGCCTTTCTGGTAGCCTCGTTCATCGCAGGATTTCGGTCGCCCTGTTGCGGTCGCAAAAATAGCCCGCCGTGAGATACAGCTTTTGGCCCGCTGGGGCAAGGGATGCGATGTCATCCGTCCGGCATGCCGGCGCGCCGCAGGTCGTCGAGATAACGCTCGCTGTCCTCCAGATATTTGAATCGCAAGCGCTCGGCAAGGTTTGCAAGGTTATAGCCCGGGTCGAGCTTGAGTATTTCCGCCACCTCCATCCTGGCATCGGACTCTCTGCCAAGACGCATATAAGCGACCGCAAGATGCCGGTGGGGCGTTACGAAATCGGGAAACCGCGTGAGGGCGGTTCTCAGCGAGGCGACGGCTTCTTCGTAAGAGCCCTCCATGATCTGTGCCGCGGCCCGATACCAGAGATACCAGGACGGGTGATGGGGATTGAGGCGGATTCCAGTGGCTATCGCCGTGAGAGCCTTCTGCAGCTCGCGAACGCAGTTAAATAGAGCGCCAAGCGAACAATAGCTGTTCGCGTCATTGGGATTCCGGCTCAGCGCCCATTCCAGATGCTCGCCGCTTCGGTCGAATTCGCCCTGTTGAAGCAGGATATTTCCAAGGATCCGGTGCGAATGGCCGTCTAGGTCATCCAGTGCCACGGCCTTGCGCGCCGCCGTGTACGCCTGGTCAAGCGCCTTGGCCGGGTCGTCACCCCAACGGCTCAGCCAGTCAATGAGTTCGGACATGGCGATGCCGGCCCAGGCCCTTGCACAGTCCGGGTCGAGTTCGGTGGCTTTTAGGAACATCTCCCGGGCACGCCGGTTGTCCTCGCTGGTGCGGCTTATGATTGATTCGCCGCGTAATACGTAATCATAGGCCTTCAGGCTTCCCGGTGGCTTGCGCCGCACTCTTTCCTGCGCCGCGGCGCCGACCCGCGCCTCCAAAGTGGCGGCGATGGTTTCCGTCAGTTCGTCCTGGACCGCGAAGATATCGTCCGATCGCCTGTCGTAGCGTTCGGCCCATACATGATGCCCCGTTTCCGCATCGATGAGCTGCGCGTTGACCCGTATGTGTTGGCCGGAGGGCCGAACACTGCCTTCCAGGACGTACTGGACGCCCAGTTCCTGTCCCACATCCCGCACATTCACCGACCTGCCCTTGTAGACAAAGCTTGAATTGCGGGCGATCACAAACAGGCCCCGGAAGCGGGACAACTCGGTAATGACGTCCTCGGTTATGCCATCGGAGAAATATTCCTGCGCGGCATCGCCCCCCATATTCGTGAAGGGCAGTACCGCGATCGACGGTTTTTCCGGTAATGCCGGACCGGCAACATGGCCCGAACCCTCGGCAGGACCGGCAATCCGATAGGCGCGGACCGGCCCGGTAATGTTCTTCAAATCCAGTTCGCCGACAGCCTCGAAAGCCAGCTTGAGGCGCCTGGCAACCTGGTCATGGACCGCGGCGGAAACCAGGATGGCGCCTGGATCGGCCCGCGATTCCAGGCGGGCGGCGATATTCACGCCGTCGCCAAAAATGTCGTCCTCTTCGATAATGATATCGCCGAGATTGATGCCGATACGGAATTGCATGGGCCGTTCGGATGAAGGGACACTGTTCCGGTGGGCGATTTCCGTCTGGATTCCCCGGGCGGCTTCGACCGCCGCGACCGCGCTGGGAAATTCGGCCAGGAGGCCGTCGCCGGTCTGTTTGACGATGCGTCCCCGATGCGCGCTGATCGTGGGATCGATGATGTCGCGACGAATGGATTTGAGCGCGGTCAGGGTGCCCGCCTCGTCTCCACTCATCATCCGGCTGTAACCCACCATGTCGGCGCACAGAATTGCCGCCAGCCTGCGTTCCATCGCTGCGTCCCTGACAACATCGAAAAACGCAACCCTGTTTTGGGTCAAGATTAAGGTTTCAGCCTGAAAGTGGCGAGGAAAAGTTTTGCCTCAGCGCGGCAACATCATGACCGAACCGTCGGCCAGACCATAGAGGATGTCTTTGCCGCGGTGGCCGTCCAGCGGGACCGCGACGATCGAAGTCGCGATGGGCAGGTGGTTCGGCACCGTCCAGAGTGTCCTGAAATGGCGTCCGGCATAGCTCACCGCTTGCAGGCCGGTGCGGCCCTGATCGGGAACAAGGATGTCCTGTGCGCGGTCGCCGTCCAGGTCGAGAACGGCCGACATGCCGAGCACCGTGGACCCGATCGAGTGGTTGGAAAATCCGGACAATCGATCGAACTCGACCAGGCGCTCGCCGTCCCGGCGATAGAACATAAGTATCCCGCCGATATGGGGCGTGCGGATAACCGCGATTTCGGCCTTGCCGTCACCGTCGAAATCACCGGCGCCCACAGGGTTGAGCCAGCGATAGGGCAGGCCGATCGGGTCTGATTCGGCCAGCCTCACCAGTTTGCCGTCGCGTACCCCGAACAGGGCGACCGCCGCGCCGCGGTCGGGATAGCTGCGCACGGCAATGATTTCATCATGTCCGTCACCGTCGATATCGGCCAGGCGCGGCGTCAGATCCTCGAAGACCGATTTGTCCTCAAGCCGATATGACAACAGTTTCCCCGAAGCCGTCTCCACCTTCAGCGCCGCCGCCTCGATCCCGTCGCCCAGCACGGCATGGCCGTAGCGTCCGGTAGGCGTGGCAAACCAGGCGGCGCGGATATTCCCGGTCCCGGGAACGATGCGGGCGTGCGGAATGATCTCGGGCGGCGCCGGCATGGCCGTCGCGTCGGCCGAGGGCATCGGCGCTAGAGCCAGTTTGCGGTCGGGAAGGCGTACAATCTGGTAGTCCCCGGCTTCCGCCTTCAATACCGGCCGGCCGTCGACAAGAATGATATCCCTCAGCCCTTCGACCTGGCCCAGTGAAACAGGACGCAAATCCAGATCCAAAGCCCGTGCCGTCGCGGGCAGGGACAGAATGCTCAGGGCCGTCAGCAGGAGGGGTGCGATGCGCATTACCCCAAAATGGCGCCTCACGCTCAGAATTCCAGTGCCTTCGCCTGTAACACGTTCGGCAGCGAGCTCAGTTTGTCCAGTAACACCTTGTCCACCGCCCGATCGACCTGCAGCAGTGCGATGGCGTCGCCGCCCTCGCCGGCGCGGCCGAGATGGAAGGTCGCGATATTGACCTTCGCCTCGCCCAGCGTGCGGCCCAGATCGCCTATCACGCCCGGCTTGTCCCTGTTGGTCAGGTACAGCATATGCGGGCCGATTTCCGCCTCGACGGGGATTCCCTTGACCTCGACGATTCGCGGGCGAGAGCCCCCGAACAGGGTGCCGGCAACCGAACGCGTCATGCGCTCGGTTTCCACCGTCAGGCGGATCAGGGTTTCGTAATCGGAGGGCTCGTCCCGCTTGATCTCGGTGCAGCGGATATCGCGCTCCTTTGCGATTACCGGGGCGCTGACCATGTTGACGAATTCCAGCAGCGGCCGCAGCAGACCTGTCAGCGCCGCGGCCATGATCGGGCGGGTGTTCAGCGTCGCCACATGGCCCTCGAACTCGACCGTCACACCCTTCAGGCCGGTCTCGGTCAATTGCCCGGCGAAGCTGCCCAGCAATTCAGCCAGCGCCATATAGGGGCGCAGCTTCGGCGCTTCCTCGCCCGTGACGGAGGGCATGTTGAGGGCGTTGGTCACGGCGCCGGTCAGCAAATAGTCTGACATCTGCTCGGCAACCTGAAGCGCCACCTTTTCCTGGGCCTCCGTGGTGGCGGCGCCCAGATGCGGCGTGCAGATCACATTGTCATGTCCGAAAAGCACGTTGTCCTTCGCCGGTTCGACCGCGAAGACGTCCAGTGCCGCACCGGCAACCTGTCCGGACTCCAGTGCCGCCAGCAGGTCTTCCTCGACGATGATTCCGCCGCGCGCGCAATTGACGATGCGCACGCCCTTTCTCATTTTCGCGAACGCGTCCTTGTCGATCAGGTTGCGTGTCGTATCGGTCAGCGGCACATGCAGGGTGATGAAGTCCGCCCGGGCATAAAGCTCGTCCAGATCCACCTTCTCGATGCCGAGGTCGGCCGCGCGGTCTGGCGAGAGGTAGGGATCATAGGCAATGACCCGCATCTTCAGCCCCTGCGCACGGCTGGCGACGATCGAGCCGATATTGCCGGCGCCGATCAGCCCAAGGGTCTTGCCGGTAACCTCGACCCCCATGAAGCGCTTCTTTTCCCACTTGCCGGCCTGGGTCGAGGCATTCGCTGCCGGGAGTTCCCGTGCCAGAGACATCATCATCGCAATGGCATGCTCGGCGGTGGTCACCGAATTTCCGAAAGGCGTGTTCATGACCACGATGCCGCGTTGGGTCGCCGCATTCACATCGATATTGTCGACGCCGATCCCGGCGCGGCCGATTACCTTCAGGTTGGTGGCGGCTTCCAGTACCTTCTCGGTCGCCTTCGTTGCCGAGCGCACCGCAAGGCCGTCGTAATCGCCGATGATGGCAATCAGTTCGTCTTCGCCGAGGCCGGTCTTCACATCGGCCTCGATGCCACGCTCACGGAAGATATCGACGGCGCGCGGGCTCAGATCATCGGAAATCAGGACTTTCGGCATCTATTCTCTCTTCCAGTCTATTTTGCGGCCGCAGGGGTCGCGTAAACTTCTCCCCAGGCCCATTCGATCCAGGGCATCAGGATCTGCATGTCCAGCGGCTCCACCGTTGCCCCGCCCCAGATTCGCAAGCCCGGGGGCGCATCGCGATAGCCGCCGATGTCGTGGGCGATATTTTCCTTCTCCAGCAAGGCGGCGATCTTCTTCGGTGCCGTTGCCGCTTCTTCACCGCTTAATGCGCCAGTGTCCGTGATCGCCAGGCAGATCGAGGTTGACGAACGGATAGACGCGTCCTTCGCCAGGAATTCCACCCAAGGCGTCTTGTCGACCCAGGCGGAAACCGCCGACAGGCTGCTCTTCGAGCGCTGGATAAGCTTCGGCAGTCCGCCAATCTCTTCCGCCCATTTCAGGGAATCGATGGCATCTTCCACGCAGAGCATAGAGGGGGTGTTGATGGTCTCACCCTTGAAGATGCCATCAATCAGTTTGCCGCCCTTGGTCATCCGGAAGATTTTCGGCAGCGGCCAGGCCGGGCTGTAGCTTTCCAGCCGCTCGACGGCGCGCGGGCTGAGGACGAGCATGCCATGCGCGCCCTCGCCGCCCAGTACCTTCTGCCAGGACCAGGTTGCCACATCCAGCTTGTCCCAGGGCAGGTCCATGGCGAAGGCGGCCGAGGTTGCGTCGCAGATCGTCAATCCCTCGCGGTCGGAGGCGATCCAGTCGCCGTCCGGCACGCAGACGCCGCTGGTGGTGCCGTTCCAGGTGAACACGACATCGCGGGAAAAATCGGCCTGGCCTAGATCGGGCAGATTGCCGTAATCGGCTTCTAGGATCCGCGCATCCTCAAGCTTCAACTGTTTCACCACGTCGGCAACCCAGCCCTTGCCAAAGCTCTCCCAGGCCAGCATGTCGATGCCGCGCGCGCCAAGCAGTGACCAGAGCGCCATTTCCACGGCACCCGTGTCGGACGCCGGGACGACGCCGATCCGGTAATCCTCCGGGATGCCCAGGATGGCGCGGCTGCGCTCGATGACCTCGGCCAGTTTTGCCTTGCCGCCGGCGGCGCGATGCGATCGTCCCGTCCAGGCGCCGGACAGCGCCGCAACCGACCAGCCTGGACGCTTGGCGCAGGGGCCGGAGGAAAAGAACGGACGATTCGGCTTCTGGGTCGGTCTTGTCATCTCTGCTCGTGATCCCGAACTGGATATTTCAAGTGGAGTTCATTCGCATACGCAATAAGTGGCGCAAGCGGAGTTTCCTGCACGCCATCAGCGATATGGAGGCCGGAAATTAGACCCGCCTACATTTCCGGTCAACGGCCAATTGCTGCGCTGCGGCAAAAAGCCGGCTAGAGACCGTAATACCAGGGTGCGAAGAACGAAAATACCAGCCAGACGATGAACAGCAGCGGCAGGCCGGCCTTGACGAAATCCATGAAACGGTAGCGGCCCGGCACCATGACCAGCAAGTTTGTCTGGTAGCCGATCGGCGATGCGAAAGAACAGTTCGCTGCGAAAATGACCGCTACGGCGAAAATCCCCGCCGGCAGCCCGACATCGTTTGCCAGGTCGACGGCAATGGGCGTGAACAGCACTGCTGTGGCCTTGGTGCTGATGATGTTCGCCAAACCGGCCACCAGCAGGAAAAAGGCCGACAGCAGCACGGCGGGTGATACGCCATCCATGGCCGCGACTAGATGGCCGGCGAGGAAATGGGCGCCACCGGTTTCCTGCATGGCCGCGCCCAGCGCCAGGGCCGTGGCGATGGTGAAGATGATCTGAAAATCCAGAGCGCGCAAGGCATCACGCAGGCCCAGGGCGCCGCTCAAGACCATAGCGGCCGCGGCGGTGACCGCGGCGATGACGATCGGCAGGGCGCCGGAGGCGGCCAGCGCCACCAGGCCAAGGAAAATGACGCTTGCCCGTTTGGCGTAACGCAACTCCGGCAGGGTAGCCGCCGACCATTCCATCAATAGCACATCACGGCTGCCCCGCAGCGCCATCACGTCGTCGCTGCGTCCCTGGATCAGCAGGACGTCGCCGGCCTCAAGCGGGATATCCGTGATCCGGCGTCGCAGCATGCGGCTGCGCCGTTCAATGCCCAGCACGATGCAGCGGAAACGGAACCGGAAACCGATCCGCGCCAGGATACGGCCAACCAGCGGTGAATTTGGGGGCACCATCACCTCGGCAAGTACCTGGCCGCCACTGGTCCAGGGTTGTTCACCGTCATCATCCGGTTCGCCGGTGGGCCCCGGGATGTCGGGATGCAGCAGCCTGGCATCCGATTGCAGGGTTTCGGTAAGCGTCTTGCGTGTTGCCGCCACCACCACGACGTCGCCGGCCTGAAGGCTGATATCCTCGAACGGGGGAAGGATCGATTCCTCGCCGCGCTGGATCGTCAGCACGGTGATGTCGGTCAGGGCGGGAAACCCGCCGAGTTGGGACTCGGCGCCGATCAGGCTGGATTCCGGCAGAACCTTGATTTGCGCCACGAATTGCCGGCCCGAAACCGGCAGGCTGCCGCGCAGCGGTTCGCGGTTGGGAAGAAGGCGAGGCGCTATGAAGACCACATAGGTCAGCCCGGTCAGCGCCAGCACAAGGCCCGGAACGGTGAAGTCGAAAAATCCGAAGGGAGTCTCGCCCAGTTCGACCAGCATGCCGGATACCAGCAGGTTGGTGGAGGACCCGATCAGCGTGGTCATGCCGCCCAGAATGGCGGCAAAGCTGAGCGGCATCATGTAGCGCCCCGCGCCGCGCCCCAGCTTGTCGGCCAACGCCTGCATGATCGGAATGAAGATAACGACAACCGGGATGTTGTTCAAAAAAGCGCTCACTGCCATAACGGCGGCAAGCGCCAGCACGATGCTGACTGCTGCATTGCCGTACGATGCACGCAGCATCAGCCACGCGCCCTGGCTCAAGGCCCCGGTCCTCGACAATCCGTCGCCGACGACGAGCAGGGCGAGTACGGTGATCAGCGCCGGATTGGCAAAGCCGGAGAGAATCCGTCCGGCCCCCATCATTTTCTCGCCGTCCGGTCCGATTACCGGCATGAAGTGGAACAGCAGCAGAAGCGCGCAAATGACCGCAAGCGAGGTCATCTCGTAGGACAGCTTCTCTGTAGCGTAGAAGGCGAGCGCGACAACGATCAGCGCAAATACCGCCACCATCTGGAAGAATTCGCCGCCAGTCTCGATCATGACCCTCTTTTCCGGCCCTTGCTCCGATCAGCCTTCCGTCGGCTTCCTGCGGATGATGGTGATGGCCTTGTAATGCATCACCGTCTCATCGCGCTGGTTGAGAACCGTGAACTGGAACTTCACGGCCCCGCGATCGGGCTTGGATCGGGATTCCCGCGCCTCGATCACTTCAACTTCCGTCCTTATGGTGTCGCCGGGCTTCACCGGGGCGGTCCAGCGCACCTCGTCCATGCCCGGCCCGACAATATTGGAATCCACCACCAGTCCCAGATCATAGAACAGCCGGAAGCTAAGGGCGAGCGTCTGGAACCCGCTGGCGATCAGCCCGCCGAAGGGCCCGGCGCCGGCGGTATGGGCATCCACATGCATATGCTGCGGATCGTAAGTCAGCGCGAAATCGACGATCTGCGATTCCGTAAGCGTCATGCCCCGCGTGGCGAATTTGTCGCCGACATGGAATTCATCGAACCATCTCGTATGCATATTTACCCTCTCTTGTCTCTTACCGTATCACCGGCATTTCCCGCGCTGCGCGGATCGTCAGCAGCTCGCAGCCCTCTTCCGTGATTGCTATGTTCTCTTCGTGCACCATCATCCGGCCCGGGGCGAATTCCATGCCCGGTTCGATGGTCAGCACCATGCCGGGGACCAGTTCGGTGTCGTCGCCCGGGCGGTTCGACGGCCACTCGGTAAGCTGCATGCCCAGCCCGTGGCCCATGCGGCCAACATTGTTGCCCAGCGACCCCGCCTCTTCCAGCACCGCGGCCATGGCCCGCCAGAGGTCGGTCGTGGTGGCGCCGGGGCGGGCGGCGTCGATGCCGGCCTGGGTGGCGCGCCAGACCATTTCATGGGCGCGTTTTGCGTCGTCGTCCGGCTCCCCGAAAGCGAAATTGCGGTCGAAATCGCAGAAATAGCCGTCGAAGGTGGTGCCGGTGTCGATGATCAGGATATCGCCCGTCTCGATGACCTTCTGGGTCGGTCCCATAATGATGTTGTCGTAGCCGCCGGGGCCGGCCACACCCATCATGTAGGGCGAATTGTCGGCGCCACGCCGCAGCACCTCCACCCGCATCTCGCGGCAGGACTCCCACTCCGTCATGCCGAGTTGCAGCTTTTCGGGCAGAGCCAGGAAAGCCTGCGAGGTGAATTGGCAGACATGGCGGATCTTGTCGATTTCCGCCGGCGATTTGACTCCGCGCAAGGCGCGCAGTACCGGCGTTCCGTCGGTGAACGCCAGCGGCGCGACGTTCTCGCCGATGCGCAGGAAATCAGCCGCCGGCATGCGCAGCACCATTTCCGGCCCCATCTCGGCCCCGAGGCGGCCGAAGCGGCGGGGAAGGGACGACAGCACGTCGGTTAGCAGGCTGACGCCGTCGTCTTCCGGAACGGGTGCGGGCCAGGTGCGGATGTCCTTAACCCAGGTCTTCGCCATGACCGGCCCGCCGATTTCCGGAATTACAGCAATCAATTCGCCCTCGCGCGGGACGATCACGAACCAAGGGCGCGTGGGCGAGGCCCAGAACTGGGAATCGAAGCCGGTGAAGTAACGGACATGCTGTTCGCTGGTGACCAGCAACCCGTCCAGTTCATGCGCAGTCATCAGCGCCCGTGCACGTTCCGCCCTGGTCTCGAATTCCGACCGGGGAAAACCGCGTTCCGGTGTGTTCGCCATGCGTCATGCTCCTACCATTGCTGGCCCGCCGGGTCGTTGGCCGAAATTTTCGCGGCCCAGGAACCCAGCGACCTCATACTTCGAGACGGGCTTTCAGCCCTCCTCAGCATGAGGCTCCAAAGTTTGTGCCCTCATGCTGAGGAGCTTGCGAAGCAAGCGTCTCGAAGTATGAGGTTGCTCGCTGTCGGCCCAAACCCGAACTCTCTCCCCTACAGCGCCCCGAGGATCGCCGCGGTCAGGTTCTCGGTATCGGCGCTGCCGCCCATGTCGCGGGTCAGGGATGAGCCGTCGCGCAGCACATCCTCGATGGCCTTGACGATCATGTCATGGGCATCCTGGTGACCGAGATGCTGCAGCATCATTGCGCCGGACCAGATCTGGCCGATCGGGTTGGCGATGTTCTTGCCCGCAATGTCGGGGGCGGAGCCGTGCACCGGCTCGAACATCGAGGGGAATTCCTTTTCCGGGTTGATGTTGCCGCCCGGTGCAATGCCGATGGTGCCGGTCACCGCCGGGCCCAGATCGGACAGGATATCGCCCAGCAGGTTACTGCCCACCACCACGTCGAACCAGTCCGGGTGCTGCACGAAATGGGCGGTCAGGATGTCGATATGGAACTGGTTCCATTTGACGTCCGGATAGTCCGCGGCCACCGCTTTCACCCGCTCGTCCCAATAGGGCATGGTGTAATAAATGCCGTTCGATTTGGTGGCAGAGGTCACTTGCTTGCGCGGCCGCGTCTTCGCCAGTTCGAAGGCATAGCGCACGATGCGGTCGACTCCCTTGCGGGAAAAGACGTTGAGCTGGGTAACGAACTCCTCCGGCGTGTCGTGGTTCATGCGGCCACCAATCTCGGAATACTCGCCCTCGACATTCTCGCGGACCACATAGAAATCGATGTCGCCGGGCTTGCGGCCGGCCAGCGGCGACGACACGCCCTCGAACAGGCGTACCGGGCGCAGATTGACATACTGGTTGAACTTGCGGCGGATCGGGATCAGCAGGCCCCAGAGCGAGACATGGTCGGGCACCCCTGGGAAGCCGACGGCGCCGAGATAGATGGCGTCATGGCCGCGGATCTGTTCCAGCCCGTCTTCCGGCATCATCGAGCCGACATTGTGGTAGCGTTCGCAGCTCCAATCGAAATGGTCCCACTGAAACTCGATGCCCAGCTTGCCGCCGACCTTTTCCAGCACCTCGATGCCGGCCGGCACCACCTCGTTGCCGATGCCGTCGCCAGGGATGACCGCAATCCTGTATTTCGCCATTTATTTTTCTCCAATATCTGAATGCCGGGCGCGAAATTAACCGTGCAACGCGCCTATCACAACCGCCGAATGACACTACTTGTTCGCACGCGTCAGAACAGCCCGCGAACACCGATCACATTTTGCACATACCACCGGATTTGCCTTGACCGTTTTCCACATTCGGATCACAGTAAATTCACGGCTGATGCCTTCGGGGCAGGCCAGAATAGACGCCGCAACACCGTGCGGTATCCGCGTTTCCGATCATTACCATGGATGGTCGAGACTGACGCAAAAAGCGAAACGACATCATCGTCAGAGCCGCCAGCATGTCTGGCGGCTCTTGCCATGCGGACGGCATCGCGCCATAACCCGCCCATGCCCGATATCCTGCCCCTCGACGAAAAATCCATCGCCATCGCGGGCCAGTTGATCCGCGAGGGGAGGCTGGTCGCCTTCCCGACCGAGACGGTCTATGGCCTGGGCGGGGACGCCACCAATGGCGAGGCGGTGGCGGCGATCTTCGAGGCCAAGGGGCGGCCGCATTTCAATCCGCTGATCGTGCATCTGCCGGATGTGGCGACTGCAAGGAAAATTGGCGAACTCTCGCCGGTAGCGGAAATGCTGGCGGCACGATTCTGGCCGGGGCCGCTGACCCTGGTGGTGAGGCGCCGGGCGGGCAGCCGTTTATCCGATCTCGTCAGCGCCGGGCTGGATACGGTGGCGCTGCGCGTGCCGGTTCATCCTGGCGCGCATACCTTGCTGATTGCCGCCGGCCGGCCGATCGCGGCGCCCAGCGCCAACCGGTCCGGCAAGGTCAGCCCCACGACGGCGCAACATGTAGCCGAGGAACTGGGCGATGCGGTGGCGCTGATCCTGGATGGCGGGCCCTGCGAGGTCGGGGTGGAGTCCACGGTGCTGGATGTGAGCGGCGATGCGCCGGTTCTGCTACGCCCCGGCGGGGTGCCGCTTGAGGAACTTGAACAGGCGCTTGGCCGTAAGGTGGAGATAGCCCAGGCCGGTGCGGCGATCGCGTCGCCAGGGATGCTGGAGAGCCATTACGCCCCTGGCCTGCCGCTGCGGTTGGAAGCGGAAGATGCAAGGCCGGGTGAGGCGCTGCTAGGGTTCGGCCCGGCACCGGGCGTCACGCTGAACCTCAGCGAGAGCGGCGACCTGCGCGAGGCGGCGGCCAACCTGTTCGCCATGCTGCGCGCGCTCGACCGCCCGGAATTCGCCGGCATCGCCGTCATGCCAATCCCGGAAGAAGGGCTGGGACGCGCCATAAATGACCGGCTGAAGCGCGCGGCCGCGCCTAGAGCTTAGAGGAACATTACGTTTATTTAACGATACCCGACTAAGTTACCGGATTATCGAGAAACAGCGGTTAGAGCGATCATGTCGTTAACATATCCAAGGGTTTTCCTGCTCACGCTTGCGGCCCTTTTTGCTGCCGGGTGCAGTTCGACACCTCCGTCGGAACCCGAACAGGCGAGCCAGCCACGGGAGTCAGTCACCCTCAAGCCGCTTATGCCATCGCCACCGGCCCCGGCGCCGTTCGTGCCGTCGCCCCCGCTCGGGCCGATCAGGCTCGTCGGGGTGGGCGATATCATGATGGGAACGGAATTCCCGGACGCGGGTTACCTGAATCCGGACCTTGTGCCCGGCGTTGATCTGACAGAGTTGATCGGACCGGAACTGCTCGATCTGCTGCAGTTGGCCGACATCACCTTCGGGAATATGGAAGGGTCGCTGTTCGACGGGCCCGAGAATGCGGAGCACAAGCCCTGCAAGAATCCGAAAAGCTGTTATGTCTTCCGCAGCCCCGAATATCACGGGGCGTTCCTGCGCGAGATGGGATTCGACGTGATGTCGCTGGCCAATAACCACAGTGGCGATTTTCGCGAGGCTGGACGCGATGCCACCATGGCGACGCTGGAGCGTAATGGCATCGCCTATGCGGGGCTGGATATCCCCGGCGAACGCACCGCGACCCTGATCCTCGACGGCGGCACGCGGGTCGGCGTGCTGGCGGTATCGCCCAACTGGGGCACGGTCAGCATCAACGATCCGGAACGCGCGGCGGAAATCGTGCGCGACTTGGCATTGCGCCACGATATCGTGCTGGTCTCGTTCCATGGCGGCGCCGAGGGCCGCGATTACACCCGTGTTCCGCGCGAGATGGAGATATTCTATGGCGAGGAACGGGGCGACGTTTACGCCTTCTCCCACGCGATGATCGATGCGGGCGCCGATGTGGTGTTGGGCCACGGTCCCCACGTGCCGCGCGCGGTGGAGGTCTATCGCGGACGCTTCATCGCGTACAGTCTTGGCAATTTCTGGACATACGGGCGTTTCAATCTGCGTGACCTGGCCGGCGTGGCGCCGGTGGTCGACCTGGAACTGGCCCGCGACGGACGCTTGCTGAAGGCCCGCATCCACAGCGCCCGGCAGCATGGTGGCGGGGTGCCGATGCTCGACGAGACCGGCGCGGCGGCGCGCGCAATAGCGGAACTGACGGCGCTGGATTTCCCTCAAGGCAACTTGCGTATCGCCGCTGACGGTGAAATCACCGGTTTCGGCGCCCTGGCGGAGCGCAACGAAAAACCGGACGGCGCGGGTGGCGCCGTCCGGCTATACTGAACTGTCTGACCGAAGAGCCTCAGCAGGGCATATCGGCGCTTTCGCAACTGGTGGGAACACCCGGCTCCTGGCTGGAAGCGAACAGGACGCCTTCGCCCTTCAATTCGGCGTAGCGCTGGTCCGCTTCTTCTGCGAGCGTCAGGAAGGTTGCCAGTTCGTCGCCTTTCAGCGCCTTGCCCGAAGGCAGGTGCATGGTGCGCGAATTGATGAACTTGCCGTTGCGCAGCACCTCGTAGTGCAGATGCGGCCCGGTCGAACGGCCGGTTGAGCCGACATAGCCGATAACCTGGCCCTGGTTGACCCGGGTGCCCCTGCGCACTCCCTTGGCAATCCCGCTCATATGGGCATAGGCCGTCTGGTAGGTGCCGTTATGGCGGATCCGGACATAGAGCCCATAACCGCCCTTGCGTCCGGCATAGTCGACCGTGCCATTGCCTGCGGCGTAGATCGGCGTGCCGCGCGGGGCCGCGAAATCGGTGCCGGTATGAAGCTTGGTATAGCCGAGGATCGGATGCTTGCGGTTTCCGTAGCCGGAACTCAACCGCGCGCCGTTGATCGGCGTGCGCATCAGGGTGCGGCGGACGCTCTTGCCCTCCTGGTCGAAGTAATCGATAGTGCCCTTGGCGGTCTCGAACCGGTAGAGCATTTTTTCCTGGCCGCTCAGCGTCATGGTGGCGCGCAGGATGTTGCCGCTTCGCACCAGTTCGCCATTCTCATCCTTGTACTGCTCGTACATGATCGTAAAACCGTCGCCGGTGCGGATATCGCGCTGGAAGTCCACGTCGAAGCTGTAAATCTGGATCAGGTCGGCCAACACGCCAGGCGGAACTCCGGCCGCTTCGCCGGCCAGGAACAGGCTGTTTTCGATCACGCCTTCGGCGGCGGCGACTTCCAGCGTCAGCGGATGGTCGATGGTCTCCGCCACATAGCCTTCCTCGCCCTCGTGCACCAGCACATCGCGCTCGACGCTCTCCACCAGCTTCATGGAAATCAGGCTGGCCGGGCTGTCGGGGTCGGGCGAGGGGCGCAGGGTCAGGACAATTTCGTGGCCGGGCTTCAGATAGCGCGGCTTGAAGATCTTGCTCATTTCGGTGATGGCCGCATGGGCATCGCGCCGCGACGCGCCGGCGTCGGTCAGCATCGCCATCAGCGTATCGCCGTTGCCTACCGTGAGCTTGCGTTCGTAAGTAATCGAAAGTTGCGCGGACTCGCTCTCGCTGTCATCGACGTAATAGGCTACCTGCATGGGCGCAGCAGCGATTTCCGTATCTTCCGCCAGAAGGGGCGCCTCGCTGGCAGCCTGGGTAGAGGGAAGAGAGGCAAAACCGGCCAGCGCAAGCGCCGCGCCGCAACCGATAACAGCCATCAAGGTAAAGCGTTTTTTCATGATCTCTATTCGAATGTCCTGCA
Organism: Alphaproteobacteria bacterium; assembly: GCA_041557215.1. GTDB lineage: Bacteria > Pseudomonadota > Alphaproteobacteria > UBA8366 > JADFVY01 > JADFVY01. Next base: position 367 of record JBFFGY010000004.1, on the reverse strand, counting down.
ACCGGTCGGGATTCTAATGAAAATTCTGCCTGTGCCAAGGATTCAATTGTGACAATGCTTTGGCACTGTCTTTATGTCAATTAATTAGTAAAAAACTAGTGAAGACAGATTGCACTTTAATCTTTCGTTAGTAATTTTTTGACTGCGTACGGAAAGAAAAGAGTGCAGATCAACATTGTTAAGCGGCATCGGATTGACAGAGACAAGCGGGAGTCTGGCTGCCCCATGCCGAAATTCCGCCACAAAGGCTATTCATAAATGCTTCGGGAAAACCAATCTAATTGTATCGCCATCTTGCGCGGCGTAAATAGTCCGTCAGGAAAATCCGCGCAAACTGCTACCCACGAGCCGCCAGGCACGGACGTAG
>JBFFGY010000003.1:0-19176 GCA_041557215.1 Alphaproteobacteria bacterium | reverse complement strand
TTCTATCGGGCGTTAAAAAAACAGAGAACAAGCACCCAGACGATTTCGCTATGATGTAAGTCGTGGCCTGTACCGGGATGCGGATTGACGAAGCAGCCAGATTGGAAGTTGCCGATGTCCGGCTGGATGACGGAACAGCCTGGCTTCATGTGCGACACGCGAAAACCAGAGCGGGCATCCGAACTGTACCCGTGCTGGAGCCCTCTGTGGTACAGAACATTGAGCGTCGGCTGGGCAACGAGCAGTGGCTGTTCGATGCCCTCACCAGCGACCGCTACGGCAACCGGGCCCAGGCCCTCTCTAAGAGGTTCAACCGAGAGCTCGACAAGATCGTGGATGACCCTACGCTGGTAGCGGGTCACTCATGGAGGCACCGGGCTCGCACACTGATGGAGCGCGGCGGCATCGATCCCTGGGTCTACGACTGGTTCATCGGCCATGAGCGGCCCGGCGAAGGTCTGAGCCGGTATTCGAAGGGACCGTCGGAGGAGCAGTTGATCGCTGTTGCCAGGGTGATCCCGTTTCGATCGATGTAGGGGGTGTCATTCTACACCCACTACGATATCGAGCAGCTTGCCACCAGGGACATAAGCCCAGTGATCCCCAAGAGGAACACGAAGGCTCCCTTGCCAGCGGTGTCGAACCAGTGGAAGACCATCAGTAGGATCGAGATGGCCACGCAGGCGAGACCACCCCATCCGAGCATTTCAGCAAGTGTAATATTTCATGTCCATTGGTTTCAGCATCTGTGTAAGCTACCAACTTATCTAGCCGTTCAGCTATCACCGATAACAATCTTGGCCTAACCGGAGCGAAGTCGGAGCCACGATAAAGGCCGAACAGAAACAACAATAAAAAGGGCTTTAACCGATTTTTTGAAACGCATATGGCCCCGCGGGGCCCGGCAACGCCGAACAACCCTATAACATCCCTGGAGTCCCTTGGCGGCCTGCGGGACTCCGGCCTTCAGGTCCAGGGAAACGGAGACGCGGCAGCAAGGCGCTGGCTTCAGAAGTCGGCTGATAGGTCTGTGACTGGTTTATCGGCCATGAGGGTCCTGGCGAAGGATTGAGGCGTTAAACCAAGAGGCCGCCAAGGCGATTGCCTTTCCACGGCCCTGACTACCGATCCATTTAAGAGAAGGGCCATGAGCCCTGTGATCCCCAGGAGGAAGATGATAGCTCCCTTCCCAGCGATGTCGAACCAGTGGAAGACCATCAGCAGGATTGGGATGACCACGTAGGCCAAGAAGCCTACCTATTGAGGTCCGCTTTTCACCCGTCTACATTTGCTTCATACTTGGAAGCGGACCAGCTGGCGGGATACTCCAAGAGTCCGGAGGTGACCCGGAGCGGACATCTAGAACCGCCTTCTATTCTTCCGGTACACCGGCCTTACGCAAGCCGTCGAAATAACGCGCGCGGTAGGCCGGATCATGTATCTGGGTCCTTGCCTCCCAGTTCACGAGCGTGGGCTCGAAACCCAGGGCCCTCAACTCCTCCATCTCCCATTCCGCCTCGTCCGTCATGCCCAGATGGCCGAAGGCAGCGACGAGATAGCGGTGGTTGGGCCGCCAGTTCGCATTGCGTTCAATCGATTTCTGGAAACTCTCGACGGCGGCTTCGTAGCGGGTCAGCATGAACTGGTTTGCGCCAAGCACGAAATAATACCAGAAAGGAAAATGGGGGTTGAGTCGCATGGCCGCTTCGATATGGCCCAAACCTTCCTCGGCTCGGCCCATAAAATGCATCATGTTCGCAAGCATGGCGTGGCCGTCGGCGTAGTTGGGGTCGAGGGCGATTGCCTTCTGCAGGCTGGCCACGGCGCGGCCGCCGTCGAAAATCTCCGGTCGAGAGAAGACGCGCGCGACGGCCCAGTGCGCTTCGGGGCTGCTGTCATCCATTTCGACAGCTTTTTCGGCCAAAGAACGCGCCAACGCCATCGAATTCGCGGGGTCCGTGCTCCAGCCGGTCTCGGCGGCAACGGTGTGGCCTGTGGCTAGCTTGCCCATCGCCGCGACAAAGGCGGGATCGAGTTCCAGCGCCCGTTCGAACAAGCGCAGCGATTCCTGGTTGGCCTCCTTGTTGAAGAAACTTTCCTGCTGCTGCGCCCGCAGATAGGCATCGTAGGCTTCCGGGTTGTCGGTAAGATGATTGGCCAACCGCTCTTCCTCGGCCGGTGTCAGTTTGACCTGTAGCGCGGCGACGATCCGCCCCCGGACTTCATCCTGGAGGTCGAAGACGTCGGTTAGCTCACGGTCGTACCGATCGGCCCAGACATGCGTCCCGGTCTCGGCGTCGATCAGCTGCGCGTTAATGCGAATCCGCCCGCCGGCCTTACGCACGCTGCCTTCAACGACGAAATGCACATTGAGCTGTTCCGCGACCTCTCGCACGTCGACCGACCGGCCCTTATAGACGAAGGTCGAGTTCCGTGCGATTACCAACAGGCCGGAGATCCTGGCAAGGTCCGTGATCAGGTCCTCGGTCATGCCGTCGGCCAGGTATTCCTGTTCCGGGTCAGCGCTCATGTTCTCGAACGGCAGTACGGCAATCGACAGCTTTTCGGGTAGTGGCTGCACCACCTTCTCGACCTGCGCCGGCTCGACGTTTGGCTCCCAGGGTTGCCACCAGAGAACACCGCCAATCGCCAAGGCAAACCCGACCGCAGACGCGACAATCCACCGCCTGTCCCTTTGCCTGGCCGAACGCCGGGCTGCGGGAGTCGAGAGGGCTGCCGCCTTATCGTCAAGGACTACGCGATAGACCGCCAATGGCTCGTCGATGTTCTTTACATCGTGCTCGCCCATATCTTCAATCGTGAGATCGAGCTTGTCCTTCACCTCGTTGAAAACGTTGCGTGCCAGACAGATGCCATTCGGTTCGGCCAGCCCTTCGAGCCGCGCGGCCAGGTTTACGCCGTCTCCGAAAATGTCGTGGCGTTCGACAACGATGTCGCCAATGTTGATGCCGACACGGTAGGCGATCCGTTTTTCCTCGGGGATGTCGACGTTCAGTTGGCCGATCATCTGCTGGATTTCGACCGCACAGCGGACCGCCTCGACGGCGCTGGGAAACTCGATCAGGAGGCCATCGCCCATCAGCTTGACGATGCGCCCGCGATATGCAGCGACTTTTGGTTCGATCAGCTGTTCGCGATGGTTCTTGAGCTCAGCCAGGACGCCCGCCTCATCCCCCCGAATGAGGCGGCTGTAGCCGACCACGTCGGCAGCCAGGATTGCGGCGAGGCGGCGCTCCACAGTTTTCCCCTCTCTGGTTCGACAATAGCATCGTTAGAGGACAAATTCTATTATCGCTGAGGAACTCTCAAATGTCTCCTTATGGCTATACCCAGACCCCAGCGCAAGCTGGAGCGGACGGCTGCTTATGAACTCAAAGCAGATATACCGGACGCGTCGGGCACTATGAGCGAAGGCGATTGGTCGATGCCTCGGCCGGGAATTCGACGCCATCCTTTCGCAGGCCGAAAATCTCTCCCCGCTCGTTCATCAGGCGGCTGCTATCTGTGGACTGCCCGAACCGCGCCATATGGGAGCGGTGGCTTTTCCGAAAGCGGGCCGGCAGCAGAATATCAAGCGGCCGGCCGATTACCTCAGCCGACCTGTGTCCGAACACTGTTTCGGCACCACAGTTGAAGCGCCGGATCGTGCCCTGCATATCCACGGTAATGATCGCGTCAGCCGATGCATCGAGAATTTCGGCGACCTGCTTGTACTGGCTGGATAAGGGGCAATTTCTGACAGTATGGTCGCCGGAGCCCTGTTTGTCGTATTCGCCGGACTGGACCGCACCGGCCAACCGGGCGCGCAGCCTTGCGGCTTCGGCGGCCAGCTCGCTAATGCGTTGCCTCAATTGGTCCGCGTCAATCGACGTCAGGAACCCTTCCTGCGACTCTGCCACTTGTTCCGGCCTCTGATTATTCCCCTGCCGACCGCGCTCTACATGGGCGCGGTTTCTTACCACCCGCCAACCTATGGCTGGTCACATAACCCTACCAATTATAAATTAATAAATTGGAACCTTGCTCACGACTGATGTGCGGCAATGTGACGCCGTACGAAAAGTTGCACGATCTCAGTGGGATTCGCGTTGATGGAATCCGGTCGATGGCGGCGGCCACCGGCCAAAGTTGCCAGATATTACAGGTGGCTTAACTCGATATCCTCGCAAGACATGCCGAACATGCTCAAACCTTCCTCGAGATAATCGCCCAGCAATGGGGCGCCCAACAGATATTCAGCGGTATGGCCATGCTCTTCGCGGGCGCGCACGGCTTCCCCCTTGGCATCTTCCCATTCCGAAAGGTCATAATCGCCGCGTCCCAGCCACATCAGAGCCACCAGGTCGATCTGCTCATCCTCGTTCAGGTCGTCGACGAAACTCTTTATTTCCTGAAGCGTGGGATCGTCCGCATAGTCCTGAAGAATCTCCCGGGATTCGAAATCGGACGGATTTCCGCCGGGATCGGGCTCCTCTACATCGACCTTCACGTCGAACTCGCGGGCCTTGACGATCAGGTAGCATACTTTGTCGGCGCTGATATCGGGCATCGCGGTTTCCTCCGCCGAAATTGTGGTTTTCAGGCAGCGTGACCGCTTTTCCGGCGGCGGGCATTGAGCTACGTCAAATAGCCCGACTCACGCCTCGTTGTCGGTTTCCTGGTCGGACAGCGGCTCGAAATTCTCGGGAATTTCCTCCCAGTCGGCTGCATCCTCGGGCGTCTCCGGGTTTAGCGTGACCGACATCGGGGATCCGCGGGGTGGCATCGACACGAATGCACCCTGTTCTTCGAGCGGCATCGCCGACCGCCGAGTCATACGCCACAGGGCAAACAGGGCGATGAAACAATGCAGCAGGGCCAACCACAGGAAAAACCCCTTCGGTCCCGCCAAATGCATGGCGATCGAGCCGCTGGTCGGCCCAAGGATCGCACCCAGGCCATTCACCAGTACGAAACTGCTGCTGGCAGCCACCATTTGCTTGGGATCGAGAAAATCGTTCAGATGAGCACCGCACAGCGAATACATCGGCAGGGTCATTCCGCCGAACAGGAAGGTCAGACCCAGCAGCCACCATAGCGGCAGGCCCGGCACCGAACCGGCAAGCATCGCCAGCAGCGCCGCCAGCGAGGTCACGCCGATGATTACCTTGCGCCTGTCCAGGAAGTCCGAGAGTCGGCCTACAGGCCATTGCAGCAGCATGCCGCCCAGCAGGATAAAGCCCATGAAAAGGGATATTTCGGCATTCGACATACCGGCGGCGTTGCCGTAGACGGCGCCCATCCCAAAGATCACCCCGTTGGAAAGGCCGGTGGCCAGCCCGCCGACCATTCCCAGTGGCGAAATGGTGTAGAGCAGACGCAGGCCGACCGGTGTCGGTGCGTCGAAGGTGGGCGCCGGCGCCGCAGTCAGCGAGATCGGCACCAGGGCGAGCGAAACCAGCACCGAAATCAGAATGAACAGGTCGAACCCGTTGGGGTCGCCAGCGTTCAACAGGAACTGGCCGGCGGTCATGCCGCCATAGGCCACGACCATATAGATCGAAAGGATCTGTCCGCGCGTCTCGTTTGTGGCGCGATCGTTCAGCCAGCTCTCAGCCACCACATATAGGCCGGCGTAGGAAAAACCCGTCACCACGCGCATCAGGCCCCAGGTCCACGGGTCCACGAATACGGCATGAACCAGTGCCGACGCCGATGCCAGCGACGCAAGCGCGGCGAAGACCCGGATATGGCCCACGCGCTGCACGATCCGGGGGGCAATGGTCGATCCCAGCAGGAACCCGATGAAATAGCCGGTCATCACGAAGCCGGTTACGGTCGTCGGAAATCCCTCCAGGGTCGCGCGCAGGCCCAGCAAGGTCCCTTGTAGCCCGTTGCCGAGCATGATGAGAGCCATGCCCAAAAGCAGGGCCCATGCAGCCATCAGTGCTGAATACATGCGCCTGCCTCCCTGATGCCAGCCGTCAACGGCTCTTCGTCTAATGCCAGATTTTGCGCCCGCTGCGCGTAAAAAATCGATTTTTCGTTATGTGCAAAATATCGCCGGGAATAATTGTCCGTTCGCGCTGTATAGTTTGGTGACGGCGGCAGACTCAAGAGGCGAGGGATTGGACGGTTTTCTGCAGGAGCTTGAACGCTGGACCCCGAACCTGCGGCGCTATGCGCGGGCGCTGACCCGCCATGCCGAGCAGGCGGACGATCTGGTGCAGGATTGCCTGGAACGGGCGCTTTCGCGGCGGCACCTATGGAACGAGGACGGGAATACCCGGGCCTGGCTGTTCACGATCATGCACAATATCCACGCCAACGATACGCGCCGCCGGGCCTCGCGTCCGGCCTCGGTTCCAGTTGATGAGCGGGATGGGCAGTACGCCCGTCCAGCGGCACAGCATTCAAGAATGGATGGCCTGGAACTGATGGCGGCGATGGAGAAGCTGCCGGAGGAACAGCGGCAGGTGATTCTGCTGGTGGCACTGGAAGGAATGAACTACGGCGAAGTCGCCGAGACGGTCGGTGTGGCCCAAGGAACGGTTATGTCGCGCCTGTCGCGCGGGCGCGAACGGCTGCGGCAGTTGATGGAAGAAGGGCCGCCGGCCCTTAGGGTGGTGAAATGAGCAATGAGCCGCTGAATATTGAAGATGACGAGTTGCATGCCTGGATTGACGGCCAGTTGGGTGAAGATCGACTGCGTGCTGTCGAGGAAGCTGTTGCCGCGGACCCGATGCTGGCCGCGAAGGCCAAGGCTTATGCAGACCAGAACAGGGAACTGACAGCACTGTTCGGGGCAGTGGCGGACGAGCCGCTACCGGACCGGCTTCACGCCGTAAGACTGGCCGCGCGCCAGTCCCGCCGACGCTGGCTGGTTCCGGTCGCCGCCTCCGTGGCGTGGATGGCGATAGGCATTCTCGGTGGCTGGCTGGGCAACGAATGGGTCAGCGAGCGGCCCCTGGCCGAGGCCTCGCGACATGTGGCGGCGGAGGCGGTTTCGGCGCATCGCGTCTATGCGGTCGAGGTTTTGCATCCGGTCGAGGTCTTCGCAGAGCAGGAAGCGCACCTTGTCAAATGGCTGTCCAAGCGCCTGGGCCACGATATCCGCACACCGGATCTGTCGCCGCTCGGTTTCCGGCTGGTCGGCGGCCGGCTTCTGCCCGCCGAGGGCGGTGAGCCTGCCGCCCAGTTCCTGTACGAAGACCAGTCGGGCCGGCGCGTGACGGTCTATGCGGCGCTCTTCAAGTCCGGTCAGGAAACCGCCTTCCGCTACCAGGATATGGCCGGCACCGGCGCCTTCGTCTGGCTGGAACCGGAAATCGGCTATGCCATTGCCGGCGATATTCCCCGCGAACCATTGCTGGCGGTCAGCAAGATCGTCTACGAGACGTTCGAGCCGACGCATTGAGCCTGGTTCGCTTGTGCGGCGGCAATCCCGGCGTTCGTCGACGGGCTCAGGACGCAACAAGGAACCAGGGCGGACAACGATATCGGCGGGTGATTTCCTCGCCCGCGGCGATGGCCCTCAGGGCAAAAAGTTCTGCAACCCACCCGACTCCATCTTCGATACGCCAGCGCAACTCAGCATTCGGCATTTCGGAATGGTTGCACAGGCTTATGTGGCCCAGCACCACCACGCCCGCCTCGGTATCCTCGGGATGGGCAAAATAATAATCGCCCACCGCCGAGCGCTCCATCAACTCGCAGTCGGCAGCCGACAAGTGGATCGTCGGACAACGGTCAATAACGTCGCCTGGGGCGATGGCTTCACCAGCCACGAGCCCGCGCCCTTTCCCGGGGATTTGTGCCGTTCTGATATTCGCGAGAGTGGTGGTCATGCGAAGGCCTTCATGAAGATTGTCTTGCCTTTTCCGGCATCATAGAAATCAGGCAGCTCTGCCACCTTTCTGTATCCCATTTTGCGATAGAACGCCCGCGTCGGGCTATACGGCTCCGTGTCTTCGGTATCGAGGTAAATGCGCTTCGCGCCGAGACCGGCCATGGCCGCCTCGGCACGTTTCATGATCTCGGCTCCGATTCCGCCCCGCTGTGCGTCCGGCCTCACGGCGATCCAATACAGGTCCCAGCGGTCGGTAGAGCCGGGTATCGGTCCGAAACAGGCATAGCCGACCATCCGCCCGGCCAGCTCGGCGAAGATGAATTCATAGCCGCTCTCGGGTCCCCGTGCGATACGCTCTTCCACCAGTTCCTTGGCAATCGCCAGTTCACCCGCGTTGAACATATCGGTAGCGGCCGCGATGGTACGGACCGCCTCGGCATCCTCGCGACGGGCGGTATTCCGCCATTCGACTTCTGGTGCCTTCTGTGGCGACACCTCCTTTGGACGTCGTGAAGGCCGGGCCCGTGCATCGGCGGCTCCGTCGGCAAGGCCGACGAAGAACCGGCGCGCGTTGACTCCCAGCGTGCGGACACGATAGCCACCCTCCTGTACCACGACCGTATCGTATCCGGCGCTCCCGATCATCTTGCCCAGCGCTTCGAAATCAACGGCCTGGTTAGGCCAACTCCCGGTTGGGTCGCCTTTTGCGGTATCGAACCCCACAGCGAGCACCAGATAATCGGGACGGTGCCGTGCGATCCGGCGCAGGGCCTTGGACACGGCTACGGCATTCTGGGCCGGCGTAATCGTTTCCGGCAGCGGGATATTGAGATTATAACCGGCCCCCCGGCCGCGGCCCGTCTCGTCCGCAAAACCCGCAAAATACGGATAGGCGAAGCTGGGATGGCCATGCACCGACACTGTCAGCACGTCGTCGCGGTCGTAGAAGACTTCCTGCGTGCCGTTGCCGTGGTGATAGTCTATGTCAAGCACGGCAACCTTGCCGTAGGCTGACAGGTACTGGGCCGCGATCGCCGAGTTGTTGAAATAGCAAAAACCTCCAAAAGCCCGTCTTTCCGCATGGTGCCCCGGTGGGCGTACCAGCGCATAGGCCAGCGGTGCGCCTTCCAGCACAAGGTCGGCGGCGGTCAGCGCGCAGTCGACGGCGCCGCGCGCGGCCAGATAGGCGTTGCGGTTGAGCGGCGTGAAGGTATCGATGCAGTAGTAGCCAGCCCGCATGGTGGCTTCCTTCGGTGGCCTTGCGGCATTGCGAATCGGGAAGACATAGGGGTAGATCGATTTTTCCGGATCGGTCGCCATACAGGCTCGGATGATGTAATTGACCATCGCGCCATCATGTACTTCGCGGATATGGCGTTCCGGGAAATGTGTCGCCTTGGATGTTTTGAACAGGTCGGTTTTTTCAAGCTCGGCCAGGATTGATTTCGCGCGAACCGGTGCTTCCACATAACCGCGGTCGCGCACGTGGTGGATGCCATGGCGCTCGTTTACGATCAGCGGGATCCTAGCGAGCAGGCGCCTGACCGGCTTGACCTCGGCATCCGCCGAACGGCGGACGTAGCGATAGGGTCGCAGCCCCAGCTTCGCGTCGTCGAACGACTTTACGACTATGTCGATATATCCGGGCGGGCAGATGTCGCCATATTTCCGTTCGAGAACCGCCTGCACGATTCGCCGCAAGCTATGGGCCGGGGGAAGATCGTTCTTGCCCAACCCGTCGAATACCAGATAGGGCGGATCCGTATCGCCCGGGTTGAGGGGCGATTCGTAGGCGGTGCCGGCAATGGGGCGCGCGCCATAGCGCTCATAGAAGCGCAAACGGTCCTCGTTGCGCTTGCGGATGTCAGGGTCGGGGCTCAGTTCCGGATCGTCGGGAAGGCACTCCAGGAAGATGCCCAGGGCACCGAGCGCGAGGGCCTCTTCGCGCACACGGTCGTAAAGTGCGCCTCCCAATCCCTGGCCCGGCCGACCGGGCGCCGCGGAAATCAGCTCCAGAAAGCAGAAATGCAAATCGGAGGCATAAAGCAGCAAGGCGATGGCCTTGATGTCGCTGCGCGCGTCCTCGGCCACGAATAGTTCGGCCAGGAATCGGAACTTCAACGGGTTGCGCAGTTGTTCCGGCAATTTGTCTATCTCGCTGGACGATATCCCCGGAAATTGCGTGCGGATGATTGCCTGCGTCTGAGAAATGGCCATGCGGTTTGCCGGCGACCGATCGTCGGTAATTTTTCGGATATGCAGCATTTCAGGCGGCGGCGCTCGCCTCCTTATGCAGGGCAACCTCGACTATACACCGAATCACGTCGTCCATCGTCAGTCCCGCTTTAGCGGCCGCTGCGGCAAAGCCGGCGTCCGGCGCCAGGCAAGGGTTGGCATTGACCTCGAGTATCCAGGGTCGTCGCTTCCGGTCCACTCGGAAATCGACACGGCCATAGGCCCTGAGGCCGAACAGGTTGAAGGCGGCAAGAGCAAGCCGCCCGAGCTCGTCGAGCAATTCGGCGTCGCTTGCGGGCAGGTCGAACCGCCTCGGTGTGTGGCCGTAGGCGAAGCTGTGCTCGATCCATTTGGCTTCATAATCGACGATGCGAGGCCGGTCCGCCGGAAAATCGACAAACATGATTTCTGCTATGGGCAGCACGTGCAGGCCCGCTGCGTTGGCCAGAATCCCGACGTTGAACTCCCGTCCGTCGATGAAATTTTCGGCAAACCAGTCGCCGCCGTACTTAGCGGCCCGGTGCGCCATTTCGACTGGAGCCTCGGCAACTGGCACGACCGAGCCGGAATCGATACCGAGCGACGCGTCCTCGGAGACGGCCTTGACGATTGCCATCCTGCCGGCACGGCATTCGCCGGTCCAGCCCTCGGGTCCGAACCAGTCGGGTGTGGCAAAGCCAGCACCCCGCAACAGCCGCTTGGCCAAAAGCTTGTCCGTGGTCGCGAAATGCGCTGCCGACGGAGCGCCCGTGAAGGGGACGCCCAGATGTTCGAGCACGGCCGGTGCGAGGTGAACCAGCCTGCCGTCGCCATTCAAGGATTCGACCAGATTGAAGACGAATACCGGTGCCGGCGAAAGTCGGCGGGCGAGTCTCGACAGATCCAGATCGACCCGGAGGATTGTGCTGGTCCACCCCATACGCCGCAAGGCGTCGGCTACCATGTTGGCTTGCACGATTGTGTCCGCCTCGTCAGGGCGGTCGGCATTGGCTCCGTGCAGTACGACTGCCCTGTGTCTTTTTGCCATTGCTCAGTGTCCCTGCAGCCGCTCCCTGGGATGTGCCAGACCATAGCGGACTATCGCCGACTCTATGATTTCAGCCAGCAACGAATCGTAGGCCATGCCCGATTTGCTTGCCAGCATCGGCAAATCCGAATGGGTCGGATGCAGGCCCGCCAGGGGGTTTGCCTCAAGGAACATTGGCACGCCGTGACCATCCGACCGGAAATCCAGGCGGGCCGCATCGCGACAGCCGAGGGCACGATATGCCCGTAGCGCGGAGTCGGCCGCCCGCATCGCTTCGGCATCGTCCGCCAACTGGTAACGGACCAGCGTTTCGCACTGTTCCTTGTTCTGGAAGGAATAGATTTCCGCTTCGGCGTCCTCCAGCAGGACGACCTCGAGCACCGCAATAACACGCGCCGATGGGCCGCTCCCGGTCAATCCAACGGTGAATTCCCGGCCCGGCAGGAATGTTTCGACGATCACCGGCTGATTGAAGCGCGCGATCAACTGCTGGGCAGCCGCCTGTACCTGTTTGCGGGATGTCACTTTCGACGCCGATTCGCAGCCCTTGCCGGTTCCTTCCGCGATCGGTTTGACGAACAGGGGGAAGGGAAGATTGATCTGCGCAGCTTCCTCGGCGCGTTCGAGCACCGCGAAAGAGGCCGTGGGGATGCCGGCATCGCGCACCAGCCGCTTCGCCACGCCCTTGTCCAGCGTGGCCGCGTTGGTCAGCGGGTCCGAAAAGACGTAGGGCTGGTCGAAAAGTTCGCAAAGCGCCGGAACCTGCGCCTCGCGGCTGCGGCCGGATACGCCTTCGGCAATGGAGAAGATGAGATCCCAACGCTCACCTCGAACCAGCCGCCCGGCTAGTTCCCGGCCATGTCCGATCCGGTGTACCTCGTGACCGATGCGGGCAAGTGCACCCTCGATCTCAGACAGCGTCTCCGGCGAGTCGAATTCGGCAATCGCTTCTTCGCTAAATCCCAGCGCCCGATAGTCCTCGCGCGCGTCATAAACGAAGCCGATACGCATCAGTTGGTCCTCCCCGGATTTCGGTCCGACACGGTTCTTCCCTCCGGGTCCGGATAGCGATAAAGCCCGCCTTCGAAATTGGTCAGCAGCAGGTCCTCGCCTTCCCGCCCGACCACATAGTCTGGCAGCAGCGGTATCTTGCCGCCGCCGCCGGGGGCGTCGATCACATAGGTCGGAACGGCGTAGCCGGTGGTGTGGCCTCGCAAACCGCGCATGATCTCAAGCCCCCTCTCGACTGGCGTGCGGAAATGGGCCGACCCGGTGATCGGGTCGCATTGATAAAGGTAATAGGGACGCACCCTGCGCATCAGCAGCCCGTGATACAGGCTTTTCAGCGTATCCACCTCGTCGTTGATGCCCTTCAGCAGGACCGTCTGGCTGCCCAGCGGAATGCCCGCGTCGGCCAGACGTGTGACCGCCTCGGTAACTTCCGGCGTCAGTTCGTTGGGGTGCGTGAAGTGAATGCTCATCCACAGCGGATGATGCTTGCGCAGCATGCGGGTGAGGTCCCTCGTAATCCGCATTGGCAGCACCACCGGCACCTTCGTTCCAATTCGCAGGAACTCCACATGTTTGATGGCGCGCAGCCTGCCAAGCAGGTAGTCCAGCGTATCGTCGGCCAGGGTCAGAGGGTCGCCGCCCGAGAGCAGTACGTCACGGATTTCCGGATGCGCCTCGATATAGGCGATCGCCTGGTCCCACTGGCTTTTCGGGAAGGAATATTCGCCGCCCGGATCGCCGACCATACGGGAACGCGTGCAGTAGCGGCAATAGGTCGAGCAGGTGCCGGTGGCCAGGAACAGCACCCGGTCGGGGTAGCGGTGCACCAACCCCGGCACCGCCGAATCGTGGTCCTCGCCCAGCGGGTCGTCGGCTTCACCCGGCGTCTTCAGGTATTCGCCGCCTGTCGGAATGTGGGTTCGGCGCAGCGGTTCCAACGGATCGTCCACCGACAGCAGGCTTGTGTAGTACGGCGTGATGCCGACCGGCAGCGAGCCTTTATGGTTCCGAACGGCGGCGCGCTCATCCTCCGACAGAGCCAGGATACGTTCCAGCCCGTCGAGACTCCTGACCCGATTACGCAACTGCCAGCGCCAGTCGTTCCATTCCGCCATCGTGGCGTCGGGGAAATGCCGGCGCATGAAGCTGCGCGTTTTCTGATTGGCCGGGAATCTTACGCCGCCCGATGGCAGGGACACCAGTACGGGCGGCTTAACGAACGCGGCGGTTTGTTGCGAGACTTGCTTTCGTCGCGGGCTTGGAGGTTCGTCCAAACCCGATTCGGAAGGTACGGTACCTTCCGCGACACGGTTTGTGTCCATTTCTGCTCGAAAGACCCACACCCGGATCAGGACGTTCCTTGACCATCAAGAGAAGCGGCGCCTGTGCAACGGGGCCCAAGATTAATTGGGCAATTCGAAATTTATGTAAAGAGGGTTTTTTGAAATATTTTCAGGACCCCGTTAAGGGATTGGCAACGGATTCATTTTGCGCCTCCCGCGATGCGCCGCCGACCGGAAGGACTGTATTGACCGGCGGTGAGAGCGCAGTTCAGTCATTGACGATACTGGCCTTCGGCGGCGATGATCCCTGATCATGGCAAGCATAATGAATCTCGCTTCACTGCTTGATCGCGCAGGCCGCAATTTCGCGGGCCGGCCGGCGTTGGCGCTGGGCGCCGATGTCGTTTGCGACTACCGGACGCTGTCGGCGCGCGTGGCAGCACGCGCGGCGGGCCTGCGTGAGCGCTTGGGCCTCATGCCGGGTGACCGGGTGGCGCTGATCATGAAGAATTGTCCGGACTATGCCGAGTTGATGTTCGCCTGCTGGCATGCGGGGCTGGTCGCCGTGCCGGTCAACGCCAAGCTGGCGGCGGCCGAGTTCCAGTACATCCTGGACCATAGCGGTGCACGGGCCTGTTTTACGACGCCCGAACTGGCACCTCTAGTAGGTGGGCTGACCGGGCCGGAGGCGATTATCGAGGCGGGAAGCGCGGACTGGCGGCGGCTGGGCGAGGGTGATGGTATGGAAATCGCACCCACGGCGCCCGACGATGTCGCCTGGCTGTTCTATACCAGCGGCACCACCGGCCGGCCGAAGGGCGCGATGCTGACGCACCGTAACCTCTTCGCCATGTGCTGGGGCTATTTTGCCGATGTGGACGCGATCGCGCCGGGCGACGCTATTCTGCATGCCGCGCCGATGTCGCACGGCTCCGGCATCTACATCGTCCCCCATGTCGCCGCCGGCGCGGCGCAGGTGATCCCGGAATCCGGCGGGTTCGAGCCGGACGAGATGTTCCGCCTGTTCGCCGCGCATCGCGGCATTGCCATGTTCGCCGCGCCCACCATGGTCCATCGCCTGGTCGCGGCGGCGGAGAAGGCCTCGCCAGACCTCACGGGGTTGAAGACCATCATCTATGGCGGCGGACCGATGTATGTCGAGGACTGCAAGCGCGCAATCGCGGTGCTGGGCGACCGGCTGTCCCAGATCTACGGCCAGGGCGAAAGCCCGATGACCATCACCTCGTTGGCGAAGCACCGCTTTCCGAAGCCCGATGAGGCGCGGTTCGAAGAGAGGCTGGCCTCGGTCGGCATGCCCTTCGGTATCGTCGATGTAAGGGTGGCGGACGCGGACGACAATCCGCTCCCGCCGGGGGAGACCGGCGAGATCCTGGTGCGCGGCGATCCGGTGATGCGGGGCTACTGGAGCGATGAGGAAGCCAGTGCCGAGGCCCTGCGCGGCGGCTGGCTCCATACCGGCGATATGGGCACATTCGACGAGGACGGCTATCTAACACTGAAAGACCGCAGCAAGGATGTCATCATCTCCGGCGGCACCAATATCTATCCGCGCGAGGTCGAAGAGGTGCTGCTGGCGCATGCCGGCGTTGCCGAGGTCTCCGTCATCGGCAAGCCGGATCCGGACTGGGGCGAAAGCGTGCTGGCCTTCGTCGTTGCCGCGCCGGGCCATACGGTGACCCCGGAAGAACTCGACGCTCTCTGTCTCGCCCGCATCGCCCGTTTCAAGCGTCCGAAGGAATACCGTTTCCTAGACGCTCTGCCGAAAAACAATTACGGCAAAGTTCTGAAAACCGAGTTGCGCGAAATCCTGTAGCGTCAGGCCGCAGTTCGGCTAACCGTCTTCTTCACGCGGCCTCAGCTTCAAAGCCGCGGAATTCATGCAATAGCGGAGGCCCGTGGGTTTCGGGCCGTCCTCAAAGACATGGCCGAGATGGGCGTCGCAGGCGGCGCAGAGCACCTCGGTGCGGCGTATGAAGAGGCTGCGGTCTTCCTCGGTGGCCACGGCCTCTTCCGAAATCGGCGCCCAGAAGCTGGGCCAGCCGCTGCCTGATTCATATTTCGTTTCGGAATCAAAAAGAGAGTTGCCGCAGCATGCGCAAAGATAGGTTCCCGGCGTCTTGCAGTCGTTCAACTCGCCGGTGAAGGGGCGCTCGGTTCCCTTCCGCCGGCATATCTTGAATTGTTCCGGCGTCAGTTCGCGCGCCCATTCCTCGTCGCTTTTGCGAACCTTCTCGATAGTCATTGGCCCTCTCCGTTCTGACGCAGATATTCGCGCACACCCTCGCAGATACGATGCAACGGACCTTCCCTGATTCCCAGTGCGTCGAGATGCGCGATCGTGTTTTCGAGATATTCCCGGCTGCTGCCCAGCCGGCCTTCGGCTGTCGCCAGATGCCTGGCGATCGTCTCCACCGGCAGTTTGCCCGCATATCGGTCACCATCCCGGTTGATGACCCAGGTGATGGCGCGCAGCGGCCCCGCGCCGGAATTCACTGTTACCCAGCGCGGCTGGTACCCGTCTGCCACCATTTCCCGCTTCCACAACAGCGGCAACTCGGTCTCGCGGTCTTTCGCCGCAACGCGGTAGGCGATCCCACAGCATGACCCGCCCCGGTCCAGCCCCAGGACCAGTCCCGGATTCTCCGGCGATCCGCGACCCACAGGGGTCCAGAGGCAGAAACTGCGATGCCAGCCGCGTAAAAGCCCGGGCCTGCTTTCCGCGTGATTGAAGGCCGGGTTCCACATCAGCGAGCCATAGCCGAACACCCAGACATCCTCGTCTGGCTGCATGTCGGCCAGCATGCGGGCGCGCGATTCGTCGCGCTCCTTGTCGGTGCAGCAACGCATCAGGCCCAGGCGCTGCGCCTCCAGCCCGATTTCGTCGAACAAACCGTCGCGAATAGAATCCCTGCCGTAATTCATGAATACTAATGTAGGGCGTTACAGCCGTCCGTCATAGGCCTGGCGGCCGATTACCGCCGACACGATGGTAAAAGTTTCCGCCGCAAGCCCGTCCTCTACTGCTTTCGCAAGTGACGCCCGGTCGCTGACGGTGACACCGTTACCGCCCATCGCCTCTGCCAGCGCGGTGAAATCCGTGCCCGCGAAATCGACGCCCTGGTTAGCCAGTTCCGCCTCGCGCTGCTTCTTTTCGATCAGCGCCAGGGATTCGTCGACATAGACAACGATGACGACTGGCAGTTTCAGGTCGCGCAGGGTGGCCAGTTCGCCCATTACCATTTCCAGCCCGGCGTCGCCGGTAATGGCAACCACGGCTTTTTCGGGCGCCGCCTGTTTTGCGCCGATGGCCAGCGGCAGGGCGCAGCCCATGGTCGCCAGTCCGGTCGATTGCAGCAATGTCCGCGGCTGGCTGCAGCGCCAGACCTGGCTCAGCAATATCCGGTGTGCGCCGCTGTCTACCGTGGCGATGCCGTCCGCCGGCAATATCTTGCGGATCTCGTCTGCGATGGCGGCCGGGCCCCATTCCTCGTCGGCGCGGAAGGCAAGCGCCATATCCTGGCGCGCCTTCGCCGGCTCACCTTCGGGCCATGATTCGGGGTTGGGCGTCAGTTTCAGGGCCAATGTTCGCAGGCTGGCGCCAATATCGCCGACGAAGCTGACATTTGCCATATGGACGTAATGGGTGTTCGGCGCGCCGGTGAATTCGATGGCAGGTCTTTCCGCCGAATCCCAGGGGTTTGTCCAGGCATGGCGCATTTCCACCGGGTCGTAACCGACCAGGATGATCAGGTCGCTGGCGTCGATCAGCGGCATCAGGTGGCGGTCGGCGATCGGCGACAGGCCGGCGGCGCCCAGCGACAGCGCATCGTCCTCTGGAAACACACCCTTGGCCTTGTAAGTGGTGATGACGGGTATGGAAAAATCCATCGCCAGCGCGGCCAGCATGTCCGGCGCGTCCTCATATTCCAGCGCTTCCACTCCGACGATCATCAACGGCCGCTCGGCACCCGACAGCAGGTGCCGCGCGCTGACAAGATCCTCGCTGCTGGCCGGCTGGTTCGGTACGGGCCGCGGCCGGCGTACCGGCGAAGTATCCGGCTCCAGCGCTGCCCCGGCGACTACTGGCAGATCCACATGCACGGGTCCGGGCGGGGCATCGAAGGCGATGGAAACCGCCTTGTCAATGATCACGTCCGCCGCGCCGGGCACCACTTCGAAACTGTCCTTGACCACCGGGCGGATTATCGCCGAATGGTCGATCACCTGATGGGTATAGGTCTGCCGCTCCCAGGGGTCGATCGACCCGGTGATGAATATCAGCGGCACCCGGTCCAGCTTCGCATTGGCCACCACATTCACCGCGTTCGCCATGCCGGGGCCGACGGTGGTCAACAGCACCGGCGGCCGGCCCGTCGCCTGCCAGCCGCCCTCTGCCATGAAACCCGCATTGTTTTCATGTTTGGTCAGCACGAACTCGATGCCCTCTTCGCGGAGGGCCTCCATCAGGACCAGCACTTCCCCACCGGGGATGCCATAGACATGGGTGCATCCGGCCTCTTTGAGGCGCCGGGCGATCAGTTGCGCGGCGGTAGCCATTTGTCTTCGCTCCTTCTCAGGGCTTGTGCGGCATGTTCAGATAGCCGTCGCGGGTCTGCGGAAGCTTGCGGCCCAACAGTCGCGACGCGACGACAGTGCGCAAGATCTGTGCCGTGCCGCCGCCGATGGTGAACATGCGGGCGTCGCGGACCATGCGCTCCAGCGGCAGGTCGCGGGAATAGCCGGCGGCGCCGAACATCTGCAGCGCATCGTTGGTTACCGCGATTGCCGATTCGCTGGCGAAGATTTTGGCTTGGGCGGCCTGGGTGACATCGGGGAAGCGCGAACCTTCCCCCACACCGGTGCCCGCCGCGCCCCTGTGCAGCAGAAGGCGGGCCGCCTCAATTTTGGTGTTCATATCCACCAGCATCCATTGCAGCCCCTGGAATTCGCAAATCGGCCGGTTGAACTGTTCGCGCTGTTGGACATAGTCCAGCGCCAGGTCGTAGGCGCCCGCGGCGACGCCCAGGGCGACCGTGCCGGCGCCCAGCCTCTGCGCGTTGTAAGCGTTCATCAGCCCGGCGAATCCGCGCCTTATCCCTTCCGGCGGGATCAGCGCCATATCCCCGGGAATTTCGAGATTTTCGAAGAATATCTCGGTTTCCGGTATGCCGCGCAGCCCCATGGTCTTCTCGCGTCGGCCGATGCGCAGGCCCGACGGCGTGCCCGTGTCCGGGTCGCGCACGGCGATGAAGCCGGCGATGCCCTGCTCGACGCCATCCTCGAACACACGGGCGAAGATCAGGTGCAGCCGCGATACGCCGCCGCCTGTGATCCAGTGTTTCTGTCCGTTGATGACATAGCGGTCGCCTTTTTTGTCGGCACGGGTCGTCATCTGCGAGGCGGCGCTTCCCGCCCCCGGCTCGGTGATGCAGATGGCGGGCTTGTCGCCGGACAGCACCAGTTCGGCCGCCAGCCGTTTCTGCTTATCGGTACCGTATTTCATGATCGCGCCGATGGCGCCCATATTACCCTCGACGACGATGCGGGCGGTTACCGCGCAGGCCTTGGCGATCTCCTCGACGATCAGCAGTACTTCCAGATAACCCAGCCCCTGGCCGCCATATTCCTCCGGCAGGGTGAAGCCCATGAACCCGGCCTTGACCAGGGTCTCCACATTGTCCCAGGGATAGGCTTCCTCGCGGTCGATTTCCGCCGCCCGCGGCGCGAATTCCTTTTGCGCCAGATTCCGC
>JBFFGY010000002.1:0-19238 GCA_041557215.1 Alphaproteobacteria bacterium | reverse complement strand
CTGATCCGCCGTTTCGAGGAAAAGGCGGGGCAGCTCTACGGCATGGGGCTGATCGGCGGCTTCTGCCATCTCTATATCGGCCAGGAAGCCGTCGTTGTCGGCGCCCAGTCCGCGGCCCGGCCCGAGGACGCGCTGCTTACCAGCTATCGCGACCACGGCCATATGTTGGCCTGCGACATGGACCCGCGCGGTGTGATGGCGGAACTGACCGGGCGTGCCGGCGGCTATTCGAAAGGCAAGGGCGGCTCGATGCATATGTTCAGCCGCGAGAAGAACTTCTACGGCGGCCATGGCATCGTCGCGGCCCAGGTGCCGATCGGCACCGGTATCGCCTTCGCCTTCAAGTACAAGGGCACCGACAATGTCTGCCTGACCTATTTCGGTGACGGCGCCGTGAACCAGGGCCAGGTCTATGAGTCCTTCAACATGGCGGCGCTGTGGAAACTGCCGGTGATCTATGTGATCGAGAACAACAAATACGGTATGGGCACCGCGGTGGAGCGTGCGTCGGCCAGCACCGAACTCTGCCAGCGGGGCAAGGCCTACGGCATCCCGGGCGAGGCGGTGGACGGCATGGACGTGCTGGAAATGCGCGCCGCCGCCGAAAAGGCCATCGCGCATTGCCGCGCCGGCAAGGGCCCCTATATCCTGGAGGCACAGACCTACCGCTACCGCGGCCATTCCATGTCGGACCCGGCGAAATACCGCAGCAAGGAAGAGGTCCAGAAAATGCGCAGCGAACGCGACCCGATCGAACAGCTGCGCGACCGTATCCTCGAAGACGGCCATGCCGACGAAGAGGCGCTGAAGAAGATCGACCGCGAGGTGAAGGATATCGTCGCCGATGCGGCCGAATTCGCGCAGGACAGCCCCGAGCCCGATCCGTCGGAGCTCTGGACCGACGTCCTGGTGGAAATCTGAGGGGAGGGACGGGACCATGCCGATACAGATTCTGATGCCGGCCCTTTCGCCGACCATGACCGAGGGCAACCTCGCCAAATGGCTCAAGAACGAGGGCGACCAGGTTTCCGCCGGCGACGTGATCGCCGAGATCGAGACTGACAAGGCGACCATGGAGGTCGAGGCTGTCGACGAGGGCGTCCTGGGCAGGATCCTGGTTCCCGGCGGCACAGAGAGCGTCCAGGTGAACCAACCGATTGCGCTGCTGCTGGAAGAGGGCGAGGATGCCTCTGCGCTTGAAGGCGCCGTCGCGAGCGTGGGCTCCGCGCCGGCTGAAGCTCCGGCTGTCGAAGCGGAAGCACCTGCCGTGGCAGCGACCGCCGCCCCGTCCGCGGGAGCGGTCGAGGCCGAACCCGAATGGACCGGCGCCACGGTAACGCTGACCGTGCGCGAGGCGCTACGCGATGCCATGGCCGAGGAAATGCGCCGCGACGATGCGGTCTATCTGATGGGCGAGGAAGTTGCCCAATACCAGGGCGCCTACAAGGTCAGCCAGGGGCTGTTGGACGAGTTCGGAGACCGCCGCGTGATCGACACCCCGATTACCGAGCATGGCTTCGCCGGTCTTGCGGTGGGCGCGGCCTTCAACGGCCTGCGGCCGATCGTCGAGTTCATGACCTTCAATTTCGCCATGCAGGCGATGGATCACATCATCAATTCGGCGGCCAAGACGCTTTATATGTCGGGCGGCCAGATGGGATGCCCGATTGTGTTCCGCGGACCCAATGGCGCCGCGGCCCGCGTCGGCGCCCAGCATTCGCAATGCTATGCCGCCTGGTACAGCCATGTACCGGGGTTGAAGGTGGTCTCGCCCTGGTCGGCGGCCGATGCCAAGGGGCTGCTGAAATCGGCCATCCGCGATCCGAACCCGGTGATCTTCCTGGAAAACGAACTTCTCTACGGGCAGAGCTTCGAGGTTCCCGACAGTGACGACTGGGTCGTGCCGATCGGCAAGGCCAGGGTGGTGCGCCCGGGCAGTGACGTCACCATCACCGCTTTCTCGATCATGGTAGGCAAGGCGTTGAAGGCGGCCGAGACATTAGCTGAACAGGGCATCGATGCCGAGGTCATCGACCTCCGCACGATCCGCCCGCTGGATACGGAAACGATCGTGAATTCGGTGAAGAAAACCAACCGCCTCGTCACCACGGAGGAAGGCTGGGGCCAGTCGGGTGTCGGCGCGGAAATCGCCGCCATGGCGATGGAGCAGGCCTTCGACTGGCTTGACGCGCCGGTAGGACGGGTTTGCGGCAAGGACATCCCGCTGCCCTATGCCGCCAATCTGGAACAGATGGCGCTGCCGCAACCGAACGATATCGTCGAGGCCGCCAAAGCGGCCTGCTACCGGTCGTAAAGGGAGGAAAGGGACATGCCGATCGAAATCCTGATGCCGGCGCTCTCGCCGACCATGACCGAGGGCAATCTGGCAAAGTGGCTGAAGATAGAGGGCGATAGCATTGCCGCCGGCGACGTGATCGCCGAGATCGAGACCGACAAGGCGACCATGGAGGTCGAGGCCGTCGACGAGGGTATCCTGGGCAGGATCCTGGTGCCCGGCGGCACCGAGGGCTTGCAGGTGAACCAGCCGATCGCCCTGCTGCTGGAAGAGGGCGAGGATTCGGGCGCACTGGAGGGCTTCGCCCCGGGTGCCTCGAAAGCGCCGGCTCTCGCGGCGTTGCCTGAAAAGCCCGCCGAGGCGGCGCCGGCAACCGCTCCAGCCGCTCCCGCTTCGGCCCCGGCAGCCCCCGCAGCCAAGGGGGAGCGGGTCTTTGCCAGCCCGCTGGCCCGCCGCATGGCGCAGCAGGCCGGCATCGATCTGGCGGTGGTCAAGGGAACCGGCCCGCACGGACGTATCGTCAAGGCCGATATCGAAGCCGCCATGGCCGGCGGTGTTTCGACGGCTGCTGCAGCTGCTCCCGTGCTGGCTGCGCCCTCGGGCCCCGGCGCGCGGCAGACCGCCGAGACCCTGGGCATGTCCTACACGCTGCAGCCCAACAGCAACATGCGCAAGGTCATTGCGCGGCGGCTGAGCGAATCCAAGCAGACGGTGCCGCATTTCTACCTAACCATCGATTGCGAGATCGACGACCTGCTGGCGGCGCGCAAACGGATCAACGAGGAGCACGGGCTGAAGATCTCGGTGAACGACATCGTCATCAAGGCCGTGGCCATGGCGCTGAAGAAAGTGCCGGCAGCAAATGCCTCCTGGGCCGATGAGGGTATCCTGCTCTATGACCATGCCGATATTTCGGTTGCCGTGGCGACCCCGTCCGGCCTGATCACGCCGATCGTCAAGGCCGCAGAATCCAAGGGGCTGGAGACGATCTCGGCTGAGATGAAGGATCTCGCCGGCCGCGCCCGCGAGGGCAAGCTGAAGCCCGAGGAATTCCAGGGCGGAACTTTCTCGATCTCCAATCTCGGCATGTTCGGAGTCAGGGAATTCGCTGCCATCATCAACCCGCCGCAGGGCTGTATCCTGGCCGTTGGCGCAGGCGAACAGCGCGCGGTGGTCAAGAATGGCGAACTGGTCGTGGCCACGGTGATGAGTTGCACGCTGTCTGTGGACCACCGGGTCGTCGATGGCGCTGTAGGCGCGGAGTTCCTGGCGGCCTTCAAGCGATTGGTTGAAAACCCGCTGGCCATGCTGCTGTAGCGGCAACGCCGGAAAGGATAGACCCATGGCAGACAGCAATTTCGACGTTGTCATCGTCGGCGGCGGCCCGGGCGGTTATGTGACCGCAATCCGCGCGGCGCAACTCGACATGAAAACGGCCGTTGTGGAACGCAAGCATCTGGGCGGCATCTGCCTGAACTGGGGCTGCATCCCGACCAAGGCGCTGCTGCGCTCGGCGGAAATCTACCGCAATATGAGCCATGCCGCCGAATACGGCCTGTCGGTCGAAAAGCCGGGCTTCGACCTGGAGAAGATCGTCGCGCGCTCCCGCAAGGTTTCTGCGAAGCTGTCCGGCGGAGTCGCCTATCTCCTGAAAAAGCACAAGGTCACGGTGTTCGACGGCGAGGGCAGGCTGGCCGGCGCCGGCAAGCTGGACGTGGCGACAGAGGGCAAGAAGGTCGCGACGCTCTCCGCTAAGCATATCATCCTGGCGACCGGGGCGCGGGCCCGCTCGCTGCCGGGGCTGGAGCCGGACGGGAAGTTCGTCTGGAGCTACATGGAGGCCCTGGTCCCCGACAACATGCCGAAATCGCTGCTGGTCATTGGCTCCGGCGCCATCGGTATCGAGTTCGCCAGCTTCTTCAATACCTTCGGGTCGGACGTGACCGTCGTGGAGGTTTTGCCGCAGGTGCTGCCGGTCGAGGATGCGGAAATCGCAAGCCTGGCCCGCAAGCAGTTCGAGAAGGACGGCATGAAGATTATCACCGGCGCCAAGGTGACCGAACTGAAGAAGGGCAAGAATACCGTGAAGGCGGTGATCGAGGACGAGAAGGGCGCGAAGAGCGAGATCGAGGTCGAGCGCGTGATCTCGGCGGTCGGCGTCGTCGGCAACATCGAAAACCTTGGCCTGGAAGGTACGAAGGTGAAGACCGATCGCGGCTGCATCGTCACCGACGGTTACGGCCGCACGGACGAGCCGGGCGTCTATGCCATCGGCGATGTCGCTGGGCCGCCCATGCTGGCGCACAAGGCCAGCCATGAGGGCATCATCTGTATCGAGAAGATTGCCGGTCTCAAGGACGTCCATCCGATGAACAGGCAGCAGATCCCGGGCTGCACCTACTGCCACCCGCAGGTCGCCAGTGTCGGCCTGACCGAGGCGAAAGCCAAGGAGGCAGGTCGCAAGGTGAGGGTGGGGCGCTTCCCCTTCATGGGCAACGGCAAGGCGATCGCGCTCGGCGAGCCAGAAGGCATGATCAAGACCGTGTTCGACGCGAAGACCGGCGAACTGCTGGGCGCGCATATGGTGGGCGCAGAGGTGACTGAACTGATCCAGGGTTATGTCGTGGCAATGGGTATGGAGACGACAGAAGCCGAACTGATGCATACCGTCTTCCCGCATCCCACGCTTAGCGAGATGATGCACGAGTCCGTGCTTGACGCCTACGACCGGGTGATCCACATCTGAGCCATGGAAACCCCCAAGCTCCGCCATCCCGAAAAGCGTAATCGGCCCGACAGCCCGATCCAGCGGAAACCCGACTGGATCCGGGTCAAGGCGCCGGTTTCCGGCGAATACCAGGCGACCGCGCGGATCATGCGCGACAACAAACTGCATACGGTCTGCGAGGAAGCGGCCTGCCCGAATATCGGCGAATGCTGGGCCAAGCGGCACGCCACAATGATGATCATGGGCGAGATATGCACCCGCGCCTGCGCCTTCTGCAACGTGGCGACCGGTAAGCCGGCGCCACTGGACACAATGGAGCCCTTGAACGTGGCGCTGGCGGTGGCCCAGCTTGGGCTGGAGCATGTCGTCGTGACCTCGGTCGACCGGGACGATCTGGAGGATGGCGGGGCCGAACATTTCGCGAAGGTGATTGCGGAAATCCGTAGGGAATCGCCCAAGACGACGATTGAAATCCTTACGCCCGACTTCAAGGGCAGGGACGGGGCGATCGAAACCGTCGTCGCGGCACGGCCCGATGTCTTCAATCACAATCTGGAAACCGTGCCCCGGCTCTATCCGACGATCCGCCCCGGCGCGCGCTATTTCACCAGCCTGGAACTGCTGCACCGGGTGAAACGCATCGATCCCACCATGTTCACCAAATCCGGCCTGATGGTTGGCTTGGGCGAGACGCGCAAGGAGGTGGGGCAGGTGATGGACGATCTGCGCGCCGCGGACGTGGATTTCCTCACCATTGGGCAATATCTGCAGCCGACCCGCAAACATGCTCCTGTAGATCGTTTCGTGACGCCCGAGGAATTCGAGGGCTATGCCAACATGGCGCGCGGCAAGGGATTTCTGCTGGTCGCCAGCACACCGCTGACGCGCTCCTCCTATCATGCAGGCGACGACTTCGCCCGGCTGCGTGCGGCTCGCCAGGCTGCCCAGGCTCGCGGCTGAGGCGGCTTACCTGTGTCGACCCATGCCGAAAAAAAGGTGCTTCCCCACAGCGCAGACCAGCTCTTCGATCTTGTTGCCGATATTGAGCGCTATCCTGAATTCCTGCCCTGGTGCATCGGCGCACGTATCCGCAGCCGTCGCGAAAATCTTGTGATCGCCGACCTCGTTATCGGTTTCAAGGGAATCCGGGAAAGATTCACCAGCGAGGTGACCCTGAACCGGCCGGTCATGCGGATCGATGTGAAATACCGGGAAGGACCGTTCAAATACCTGAACAATCATTGGATTTTTAACGCCCAGCCGGACGGCAGCTGCGAGATTGATTTCTTCGTCGATTTCGAGTTCCGCTCTCGCCTGCTACAGAAGGTAATGGGCATGCTGTTCAACGAAGCGGTGCGCCGCATGGTATCGGCCTTCGAGACGCGGGCCCAGCATCTCTATGGGTCGCGCTGAATCCCGGGCCGCGTATTCGGTTCGCAGGTGTAACGAAATTAACTTAAAATTTAGTAGAATTATCGGGGCCGGTGTTGTTCGGCATCCACTAAGCCGATCCTGTTTGCGGGCGCGCGCCTGCCTATACGAAACAATCCTTCAGCTCTCTGACTCCCTAAACGTACCCACACCTTAATAACTAGGCATCATGCGTAATTTGGCGTATCATCCCACTGGAATGGGTTAGCCAACGGGTGGGACGGAATGACCATTACGCCACGACAGATCAGAGCCGCCAGGGCCATGCTGGAAATCAAGCAGCGCGACCTGGCAAAGGCCGCCGGCGTTTCGCTGGCGACCCTCAATAATATCGAGCGAGGTGTCGCAGACCCGCGAAGCAGTACATTGGCGGCTATCGAACGCACGCTGAAAGAGGCGGGCATAGAGGTGGACGACAACGGCCTCCTTGAGGAAGTCAGGCTGCACCGGGTGACCCGGCCGACCGCTTATGACACATTGTTCGCGAGCCAGCGGGTTCTGGAAATCATAGCGCCCGATTCGCTCTACCAGGTTCAGAGGATATTATTCTTCGCCCGGCATAGCGCCGACGATGGCGCCATGGCGCCACGCATCTGTCTGCTGATCGAGGGGCAAAGCCGAACCATCCTGTTCGATCTGGTTGATTTCTCGATGGAAAACGATAGCCGAGCGGCTGAAGTCGCCGGTATTTTGCTGGGATGCCACGCCTTCCATACCGGCAAGCTGTTCTATCTGGATCATGTTCTGGAAGACACAACAACGGCGGAATTGCTGGAGGCGGTGAGCCGCCTGCGCGCGCTTGAGTGGCTGCCGATGAACCATCCGCGCCCGTTCTTCGACGTGTTCGACAATTGGGAAGGTCGCCTGCTGAACCTGGCGCGCAGGCCCGGCCACCCCATGCGCGACCTGGTCGCCCTGCTGGTCAGCCGCCAGAAAGACTGAGCAGCAGTTCCAGCGCGCGCAACGCCGTGGCTTTCCGGACGGCCGCGCGGTCTCCCGGGTATAGATGGCGCTCGACAGCGACCGGTTCGCCGCGCCGCCCGGCGCCAATATAGACCAGCCCTACCGGCTTTTCGGCGCTGCCTCCACCCGGACCGGCGATCCCGGTGACGGCAACGGCGATATCGGCGCGGGAATGCGCCAATGTTCCCGACACCATGGCCAGGGCTACCGGCTCGCTGACCGCCCCATGTTCGGTAACGACGCTCTCGGGAACGTCCAGAAGCTCGCGTTTCGCCTCGTTGGAATAGGTTACAAAGCCGCGCTCGAAGACATGCG
This sequence comes from Alphaproteobacteria bacterium, assembly GCA_041557215.1. GTDB lineage: Bacteria > Pseudomonadota > Alphaproteobacteria > UBA8366 > JADFVY01 > JADFVY01. The sequence continues at coordinate 11,505 of JBFFGY010000002.1, read as the reverse complement.
AAGAGCCGGCGATATCGGTAATCGCGGCCGCAATCATGCCGCCAGTGCAGGATTCCGCGGTCGCGACCTTCAAATTCGCCGCCCCGGCGCTTTCCAGAACGGCGGCGGCCGCCGATCTCAGGTCATCATTCATCCCAGAACCCAGATTACCGCCAGAAGGCCAAGAGCCGCGTATATGCCGGCAAAGATATCGTCCAGCATCACGCCCAGCCCGCCATCGATGGCTCTGTCGGCCCAGTTCGCCGGCCACGGCTTCAGGATATCGGTTCCGCGAAACAGGAAAAACCCGACCAGGAACAGGACCGGATCCAGCCCTTCAGGCACCAGGGTAAGCCATTGTCCCGCAACCTCGTCGATTACGATCGGTCCGGCATCCTTGACGCCGGCATGTCTGCTGTATTCGCCGGCGGCCCAAATTCCGACAGTGAAGGCAACAATTGCCGCCGCCAGCAACGCCCAGGGACCGCCAAGCCACATGATGGCCCAGGCGAAGGGCAAGGCGGCTGCCGACCCCCAGGTGCCGGGGATCTTCGGCAAAAGGCCGGATCCGAACCAGGTCGCTATCAGGAAGGCTGGATGCCAAGCGGGCAGGGTAGCGGGAATTTTGGGATTCATAGATTAACCATGGCTGTGGCCTGGGCGGCGATTCCCTCGCGCCGGCCGGTGAACCCGAGACCTTCGGTGGTGGTGGCCTTTACGCTGACCCGATCGATGGCGATGCCGGCGATTTCGGCGATGCGAGCCCGCATGGCCTCGCGATGCGGGCCAATCTTCGGCGCCTCGCAGATCAGCGTAACATCGATATGTCTGATTTGGCCGCCCTGGCCCGTCACGAGATCCACCGCATGTTTCAGGAAAAGGGCCGAATCGGCGCTGCGCCACTGCGGGTCGCCGGGCGGGAAATGGCTGCCGATATCGCCTTCGCCAATGGCTCCCAGGATTGCGTCTGTTATGGCATGCAGCCCGACATCGGCGTCGGAATGGCCGGCGAGTGACTTGTCGTGTGGAACCGTTATTCCACAAAGCGTTACGGTGTCCCCTTCATCGAAACGATGAACGTCAAAGCCGGTCCCAACCCTGATGTCCGCCATACCCAGCATCCGTTCAGCCCTTGCAAAATCCTCTTCGGTCGTGAGTTTGAAATTATCCTCACCGCCCTGAACCACCGTTACAGCCATTCCCGCCGCCTCCGCAACCGCGGCATCGTCGGTCAGCTGTTGCCCCGCCAGCTTGCGGTGGGCTTCCAGGATCGATCCGAACCGAAAGCCTTGGGGCGTCTGGGCTCGCCACAGGCCTTCGCGCGGGATTGTCTCAGTAATCCGGTTTCCGGCCTTGGCCCTTTTCAGCGTGTCGCTCAAAGGAACGGCGGCGATCGCGGCCGACCCTTCTTGCAGAGCGTCCAGGACGCGGTCGATCGTTCCGCTGTCGACGAAAGGCCGGGCGGCGTCGTGGATGAGAACGCGTCCCGGCGCCAATTCCGCAAGCGATTCCAATCCGTTTCGGCAGGAATCCTGCCTTTCGGCGCCGCCGTTTACAGCGGGCAACAGCGACAGGCCGCCGGTAGCGTTCTGGTAAAGCGGAGCATCGTCCGGGTGAATGATCACGCGTACCGCATCGACGCGGGGATGATTCAGGAATGCAAGACAGCTTCGCCTGAGGACGGCCTGTCCGCCAACCATGCGATATTGCTTCGGCAATCCCTCTCCGGCGCGGTGGCCACGGCCGGCGGCGACAATCAGTGCGACCGTCCCGGTCATCGATCCTGTCTCGTCATCAATATCTTCGGCCTTGCCGATAAATCCATTCCCGATTGCCTTGGTATCAGCTTTGTCGCGTGACAAACAGAGTTTATAGTGCGCCGCCATGAACACTGATCTTATTCACAGCCTTGCTGCCCTTTTGTCGCTCCTGCCGCTTACACTTGCTGTCTGGCGGCGCATAGCGGCAAGGAATGGGTTGTTCTGGGTGCTGTTCGTGGTGGCCCTGGCTGGCCCCTTGACCCTGGTGGCGGCCCGCTACGGTGGCACCTGGAACAGCGGCCTGTCGGAGGCATTGTGGGTTACCGTACTGGGGGCGATAGCGCTTTTCGGCTGTATTTCGGCAATTTCCCGCGAAGCCTGGCGCCTTGCAAGCCTGCTCTTCCCCTACCTGATCTTGCTCGGTGCGATCGGAACCATATGGGATCATGCTTCGGATGCCGGTACGGGAAATGCTGCCCAGGACGGCTGGATACTGCTCCATATCGCTGTTTCCGTGGTCACATACAGCCTGCTGACGCTGGCAGCCATAGCGGGATTAGCGGTACTGTTACGCGAACGCAGCATGCGCCAGAAGCGCCGGGATGCGTTATCCGACCTTCTGCCGTCGGTCGCGGACTCGGAAAGGCTCCAGGTGCGCTTGCTTGTGGCATCGGAAGCCGTGCTGGGGTTTGACATGCTGACCGGCATGGGAATCCAGTTGATGAATACGGGAAGGCTGCTGGTATTCGATCACAAAACTCTGCTGACTATTGGCGGTTTTCTGCTTATCGGCACATTGTTGTTTGCCCATTTCCGGACAGGCTTGCGCGGCCGCAGAGGGGCGAGGCTTTTCCTTGTTGGATATCTGCTGGTCACCTTGGGTTATCCAGGGGTGAAGTTTGTCAGGGACGTACTTCTCGGCTGAGGCGCGATACAAATAAGGCTTGCCTGATGCGTTTTTAGAGCGCATATCATGCTTAAATTTTAAGCAAAGCAAGTGTACGCATAAATGTTAGGCAAAGTTTTTTGCTTTAATCTCTCTCCTGACCGTTTATCGGAGGTCTGATGAGCGATCGTCAGGATTCTCCGAATTCGTCCGCCAACGCGCCCTCGCCCGAGCAGCTCGACGCTGCGTCGGTTCTGAACGCACTGCCGGATCCCGTCCTGGTCATCGACGGCACGGGCCAGATTGTTTACGCCAACAGCGCCGCGGAATTGCTGTTGCGGGTCAGCGCCTCCTATATGCGCAACAGGACGCTCGCGGATTTTATCCCGCATGACAGCCCCGTATTGCTTCTTGTGGAGAGGGTCCGAAGCAGCCAGAGCAGTATGTCGCAGCATGGCGTTCGGCTGGAAACGCCGCGCATGGGCGAGCATCTGGTACAGGTGGATGCGGCGCCGATGGCCGATCAGCCGGACACGGTCATCCTATCGATCAGGGAACAGTCGATCGCCCGCCGGATCGACCGGTCGCTGACCCACCGCGATTCCACCCGGTCGGTTTCCGCGATGGCCGCCCTGCTGGCCCACGAGATCAAGAATCCGCTGTCAGGCGTTCGCGGGGCGGCGCAATTGCTGGAACTGTCGGCCTCCGACGACGACCGGCAACTGACCCGGCTGATCATCGAGGAAACTGACAGGGTGGTGGCGCTGATCGACCGGATGGAGGCATTTACCGGTGATACCGATTTCGACAAGCGTGGCCCCGTGAACATCCATGAAGTGCTCGAACGCGTCCTGGCGGTGGCAAGGGCCGGCTTCGCCAGCGATATCCGTTTCATGGAACGGTACGACCCCTCTTTGCCGCCCGTCTACGGAAACAAGGACCGGTTGATCCAGCTATTCCTGAACCTGGTGAAGAACGCGGCCGAAGCGTTGCCCGAAGAGGGTGGGGAAATCGTTGTGTCCACGGCGTATCAGCACGGTGTCCGGCTGCAGGCGCCGGGGTCCGGCATGCCGATGCATCTGCCCCTCGTCGTGGCGATTCAGGACAACGGTCCCGGCATACCGGACGATCTGCGGCGGCATATCTTCGATCCCTTCGTAACCAACAAGCCCGGCGGAACAGGGCTGGGGCTGCCACTGGTCGCCAAACTGGTGGGTGACCATGGCGGGGTTATCGACCTGGACAGCAAACCGCGCCGAACGGTTTTCCGCATCATGTTACCGATCGCGCGCGAAGAAGGAACAGACAATGAGTGACGCCACAATCCTAATCGCCGACGACGACCGCGCGATCCGTACGGTTCTTACTCAGGCGCTGGGCAGGCTTGGCTATCAGGTGCGCGCCACCGGCACCGCGGCGACGCTCTGGCGGTGGATATCCGAAGGCGAGGGCGACGCGGTGATCACCGACGTGGTGATGCCGGACGAGAATGGCCTCGATCTGGTGCCGCGTATCCGCAAGCTCAGGCCCGAGCTCAGGGTCATCGTGATGAGCGCGCAGAACACATTGCTGACGGCCGTAAAGGCAACCGAACGCGGCGCCTTCGAATACATTCCAAAGCCCTTTGATCTCAAGGAATTAATATCGATAGTTCAGAGAGCTCTTACGGAACAGCATCATAAGCCGGTGGTGGAAAGGAAGGATCCCGTCGCCGGCGAGGGCGACGACCGGCTGCCGTTGATCGGTCGTTCCCAGGCAATGCAGGAAATTTACCGGGTGCTGGCACGGCTGATGCCTACTGACCTGACGGTTCTGATCAATGGCGAATCGGGGACCGGCAAGGAGTTGATCGCCCGGGCGCTGCATAATTACGGCAAGCGGCGGAACGGGCCTTTCGTGGCTGTGAACATGGCGGCAATCCCGCGCGAGCTTATCGAGAGCGAACTTTTCGGGCATGAGAAAGGCGCCTTTACCGGCGCGACGGCCCGCGCCCCCGGTCGATTCGAGCAGGCAGACGGCGGTACGCTGTTTCTGGATGAGATCGGGGATATGCCGCTGGAGGCCCAGACGCGGCTGCTTCGGGTACTGCAGGAGGGCGAATACACGTCCGTCGGTGGCCGAACAGCCATTCGCGCCAATGTCCGAATCGTAGCCGCAACGCACCGCGACCTGCGGCAACTGGTGTCTCACGGACTGTTCCGCGAGGATCTCTATTTCCGGCTGAACGTAGTGCCGATCCGAATTCCCCCCTTGCGTGAGCGTACCGAGGATATCCCGGAACTGGTTCGGCATTTCCAATCCGGCCTTGCCGCGGAAGGATTGCCGGCAAAGACCCTGGAGCCTGCGGCTCTGGCTCGGCTCAAGACCTATAAATGGCCGGGCAATGTTCGCGAATTGGAAAATCTCGTGCGCCGGTTGGCGGCCCTCTATTCGCACGAGACAATCGGTGTCGATGTCGTTGAGGCCGAGCTCGCCGATGATCCCAAACCAGTTGTCGTCGAACCAAACGGGGAAATCTCATCCGATGGGCTGGCAGGGCTGGTAGAACGGCATCTCAGGAGCTATTTCGACGCGCACCGAAACGAATTGCCTGCGGCGGGGCTGTATGACAGGGTTCTTCGGGAAATAGAAAAGCCGCTTATCGAGCTTTCGCTGTCGGCTACGGCGGGCAACCAGATCAAGGCCGCCGAGCTTCTGGGACTGAATCGCAACACTCTGCGAAAAAAAATACGCGAGTTGGACATCCAGGTTGTCAGAGGCGTAAAATACGGCCATTGACTCTCTGGTGGATAATGGATGAGCGAAAAAGAGCCCGCGAACGATCGTAGTCAGTTACTGGCAAGGATCGGGCAGCTATATGACAAGCTGCGGCTGGGAAAGATTGTCGGATTTGCCCTGCCTGTGATGGCCGTCATGTCCGGCGCCGCGACCTATTTCGCCCTTACAGATGCCGGTCCGCTTGGTGCCAACCAGCGGCATCTGAATCTTCTGCTATATACGGACCTGGTCCTGCTGCTTTCGCTTGCCTTCGTGGTGATCCGGCGCATCGTGAAGCTGGGGCTGGCGCGACGGCGTGGGTCGGCGGGGTCGCGGCTTCATTTACGTCTCAGCGTCCTTTTCGGCCTGATGGCCATTGCGCCAACCGTGGTGGTCCTGCTGTTTTCAGTGCTGTTCTTCATGAACGGCATGCAGGTCTGGTTTGGCGACAGGACCCATAATGTCGTCAAGACGGCGGAAGCAGTGGCGGTTGCCTACTTGGCGGAGCATCAGGAAAATATTCGCGTCGATGTGTTACGCATGGCGCGCGACCTGAACCGTGACGGCCCGCTGCTGGAGAGCAATGCCCGGCTGCTGCATCAGGCCCTCAATTTGCAGGCCCAGTTGCGCGGTCTTAGCGAGGCAATCGTCTTTGATGGCGCCGGCAAGATCATGGGACGGTCCGGCTTTACGCTTGCCCTGGAAACCGAGCCCATAGACAAGACCCATCTGGAGGCCGCGCGCAACGGCGAGGTGCCGATTTTCCAGAATGATACCGGAGACCGCGTACGCGCGCTGGTGAGGCTGGATAACTTCTTGGACGCCTACCTTTTCGTGGGACGTATCGTTGACCCAACGGTACTGAGCTATACCCAGCAGACGGGAGAGGCAGTAAGCGAATTCCAGGAATTAGAGAAGTCTAGGAAAGAAATCATCGTCTTCATCACGCTGATGTTCCTCGTTATCGCGCTGCTGCTGACCACAGCGGCGGTGTGGCTCGGGCTTAATCTTGCCACGGATCTGTCCCGGCCGATCGGGGAACTGATCGGCGCCGTCGAGCGGGTGCGCGAGGGTGACCTCTCAGCGCGCGTGCGTGAATTGCCGCTGGACGACGAGATCGGCATTCTCAGCCGCGCCTTCAACCGCATGACGGGACAGTTGTCCGACCAGACGCGGGAACTGCTGGAGACCAACCTCCAGCTCGACGAGCGCAGGCGGTTCACCGAAACGGTGCTGTCCGGTGTGTCGGCCGGTGTGATCGGGCTGGACCGCAAGGGCAATATCGACCTTCCAAATCTTTCCGCGACTCGGTTGCTCGGGTTGGCGAGAGAGGAAATGGTGGGCCGGCCACTGGGCGAGGTTGTTCCCGAGTTCGGCTCGCTGCTGGTCGAGGCGCGCAAGAGGCGCTCGACGCCGATCGAGGCGCAGATAAAACTCACCCGTGGCGGCGACTTGCGGACCCTGATGGTGGCGGTCGCGGTGGAGGAACTGAAAGGCAAGGTATTTGGCTATGTGGTGACATTCGATGATGTTTCCGCATTGCTGGAAGCGCAATGGAAAGGCGCCTGGGCCGACGTGGCGCGGCGAATCGCCCATGAGATTCGCAATCCGCTGACGCCGATCCAGCTTTCGGCAGAGAGATTGAAGCGGAAATATCTCAAGGAAATCAAAAGCGACAAGGAAACTTTTGAAGTCTGCACCGATACCATCGTCAGGCAGGTGGACGATATTGGCCGCATGATCGAGGAATTCTCGAATTTCGCCCGGATGCCGGCGCCGATCCTGAGGCTCGAGAACCTCAACGAGCTATGCAGGCAGGCGATTTTCCTGCAGCGCACCGCCCATCCTGATACGGATTTTGCCGCGGTGATGCCGGAAGAGCCAATCTATGCCACCTGCGACGGTCGGCAGATGAGCCAGGTTATCACCAATCTGGTCCAGAATGCCGCGGAGGCCATGGAAAGGCGGGGTGCCAGCGATCAACCTGCCAGGGTCGTATTGATGTTGAAGGAAAACGAAGGCAAGGCCGTTATCGAGGTGGAGGATAATGGTCCGGGCCTGCCGACCGAGGGGCGGGAAAAATTGCTGGAGCCCTACGTAACGACGAGAAAGAAGGGAACCGGACTGGGTCTCGCGATCGTCAGGAAGATCCTGGAGGATCATGGCGGCACCCTGACCCTTGGCGATTCGAAGAGCGGCGGCGCCTTGATCAGGGCTGAATTCGCAAAGGATCCCATGGGAAGGAAAACTTCCCATAATGCTCCCGCTATTGTTGAAGGAAACGGCGGCGCATGGTGAGTGATATCCTCATCGTCGACGACGAAGACGATATTCGCACCCAGATCGCCGGAATTCTGGAGGATTGCGGTTACCGCACGCGTCGGGCGGCCAACAGTTCGCAGGCGCTGGAGGCGATGGCGGGCCGGCAGCCGGCGTTGGTTATTCTGGATGTATGGCTCGGCGACAGTGAAATGGACGGGCTCGAGACTCTCGGGATAATCCGGCGCGATTATACCGACCAGCAGGTGGTCATGATCAGCGGCCATGCGACATTCGACATGGCGGTCACGGCAACCAAGATGGGCGCCTACGACTTCATCACCAAGCCGTTCAAGACCGATGTTCTGCTCCATAACGTGGAACGGGCGCTTCGCGAACAGCATTTGCGGGAAGAAGTCAGGGAACTTCAAAAGCGCGCGGGGCCACAGAGCGAGGATATCGTCGGCACCTCCCAGCTTATGGTCCAATTGCGCCGGCAGATTGAACAACTGGCGGAAACCGACAGCCGTGTCCTGATCAGCGGACCTCCGGGCGCGGGAAAGAGCCTGGCCGCCCGCGCCATCCATTATGCCTCGGGGCGCCCCAAACGGAACCTTGTTGTCCTCAATTGTGCGACGCTGGAGGCGGAGGGTGGCGATGCCGTCCTCTTCGGCAGCGAACCGTCAAGGGGCCAGCCGCGCAGGATCGGCATTTTCGAACGGGCGCATGGCGGGACGCTTGTACTGGATGAAGTCGGAAGCCTCTCGCGCGAAGCCCAGGACAAGGTCGTCGGTATATTGCATGGTTCCTTCCGGCGGCTGCACGGCAGAACGCTTATCGATGTGGATGTGCGCGTGATCGCCACGACCCAGATGGACCTCAGGGCGGATGTGGAAGAAAGGCGGTTCAGCCAGGAACTATATCACCGGCTGAATGTTGTGCCCCTCGAAATTCCACCGTTGCATGCCAGACTGAAGGATATTCCAGCGCTGACCCGTTATCTTGTCGCCCGCATAGCGAACGAGAAGGGGCGTCCTGCCCGGGTTATTTCGGATTCAGCACTGGAAACGCTGGAGGCATACAGTTGGCCTGGAAATGTTTCTGAACTGCGTAACGTGATAGAGCGGCTTCTGCTGACGACGCCGGTGGATCCCAGCGAACCGATTGATTCCCACGCGATAGCCCTCGCGATCGGCGGCGGCGGTCACGCCGCGCGCTGGGAAAACGAACTGGAAGTGATGAATCAACCCCTGAAACAGGCTAGGGAAGCGTTCGAAAAGGAATATCTCCTGTTCCATGTCAGGCGGTTTGGCGGCAATATCAGCCGCACCGCCGAGTTTGTCGGCATGGACCGAGCCGCCCTGCACCGGAAATTGAAGATGCTGGGCGTTGCCGTTAAGGAAAAGAATCAGCGTACCGGAACCTGACGGAAAGCGTATGGAATGAAGGTTATAGTCTGTGGCGCAGGCCAGGTCGGTTTCAATATCGCCCGTTATCTCGCCAGTGAAAACAACGACGTGACCGTGATCGACCAGTCGGCCGATCTTATCGGCAAGGTCAATGACCTGCTGGACGTGCAGGCCTTCGTCGGCCATGCATCGCATCCGGATATCCTGGAGCAGGCTGGCGCGGCGGACGCAGACATGCTGATCGCGGTGACCTATGCCGACGAGGTCAATATGGTCGCCTGCCAGATTGCGCACTCGCTGTTCAACGTTCCGACCAAGATTGCCCGCGTTCGGCAGCAGAGTTATCTCAATCCGATATGGGCGGATCTTTTCAGCCGCGATCATCTGCCGATCGACGTGATTATCTCGCCGGAATTGGAGGTTGCACGCGCGATTGGCCGAAGGATGAGCATAGCCGGCGCCTTTGACATGATTCCCTTGGCGGACGGCAAGGTCAGGGTCATCGGCGTGCGATGTACAGACCGCTGTCCCATCGTCTACACGCCGCTGCGCCAGCTGACCACGCTCTTCCCCGATCTCAATATCATCATTGTCGGAATCCTTCGCGACGGCGAACCCATCGTGCCGACTTCGAACAACCAGATGTTGCCTGGAGACGAGGTCTATTTCGTTGTTGACGCAGCGCATGTTCCCCGTGCGATGGCCAGCTTCGGGCATGACGAGAAATCGGGGCGGCGCGCGGTGATTATTGGCGGCGGCAATATCGGACTCAACCTGGCCCGTGAACTGGTGGAGGGCAAACGCGGGAGCACGGTCAAGATCATCGAGCGGGATCGGGACCGAGCGCGCAAGGTCGCCCAGGCGCTGCCGGGGGTGACGGTGATCCAGGGCGACGCGCTGGAGGCGGATATTCTCGATGAGGCAAATGTCGCCGCCGCCGAAACTGTGGTCTCCGTTACCAATGATGACGAAACCAATATTCTGGCCTCGCTATTGGCCAAGCGCAGCGGCGTCGACCGTGCGGTGACGCTGATCAATAAACCGTCCTACGGGCCACTGATCACAAATCTCGGTATCGATGTGGTGGTCAGCCCGCGAGCCATAACCGTTTCAACTATCCTGCAACATGTCAGGCGCGGGCGTATTCGTTCCGTCCATTCGCTGGGCGACGGTTTTGCCGAAATCATCGAGGCCGAGGCGCTGGAGACCTCGCCCTTTGTCGGGGTTCCGCTGAATGAGGTCGATCTGCCGAGCGGTATCATCATCGGCGCCATCGTCCGGAATGGAGACGTTATCATACCGCGCGGCTCCACCGTTATAGAGGGTTACGATCGGGTCATTCTGCTTTCCACCGCCGAGGCTGTGAAGCAGGTCGAGAAGATGTTCTCGGTCAGCCTCGAATTCTTCTGATCGCTCTTAGGGAAATTCACGAATGCCGCGCTACGCCTATGTCAATGGCCGATACCTTCAGCACGGCGATGCCGCCGTCCATATCGAGGATCGGGGCTATCAGTTCGGTGATGGCGTTTACGAGGTGATCCCGGTTGCCGGCGCTCGCCCGGTAGACGAGGGACCGCATCTCGACCGGCTGGAACGGTCATTGGCGGAACTGTGCATCGACATGCCGGTTCCGCGCCGATCGCTGGAACTGATTTGCCGCGAGATGTTGCGGCGGAACGGCCTGCGCGACGGGTTGGTTTATATCCAGGTCACGCGCGGGGTTGCGCCCCGCAATCATTCGTTTCCGGCCGAGGTGCACCCGTCTCTTGTGATCACCACCAAGCGAATGAATTTCGCCGGCGAAAGCAAGTTCGAGAAAGGCGTCTCTGTGATCACTGTTCCCGATCGTCGCTGGGAGCGCCGGGATATCAAGACAACCAACCTGTTGCCGAACTGCCTGGCAAAGCAGGAGGCGGTCGAGGCCGGCGCCTACGAAGCATTGCAGATCGACCGCGAGGGGAACGTTACCGAGGGGACCAGTTCGAATGCCTGGATCGTCACGCGGGACGGCCGGCTTGTGACCCGCCATCTCAGCAACGATATTCTGCATGGCGTGACCCGCCGCACCATTCTGGCGATTGCGCTGGAAGAAGGCGTCACGTTCGAGGAGCGGCCGTTCAACGTTGAAGAGGCGCTTGGGTCCGAAGAGGCTTTTGTGACAAGCGCGACGTCTTTTTTGACACCGGTGGTGCGTATCGACGGCAAGCCCATTGGGGATGGGAAGCCGGGATCACTGACCCGCCGCCTGCTTGCCTGGTACCGTGATTATATTGCCGGGATGCGGGCATGAAGGATCCACTGGAGCGGCCATCGGTCGTCTTATTCGATTGGGACAATACGCTGGTCGATACCTGGCCTACGATTCATCAGGCGCTGTTTATTACGTTCGAGGCCATGGGACATAAGCCGTGGAGCCTTGAAGAGACCAAGGCGCGCGTGCGTCATTCCCTTCGGG
>JBFFGY010000001.1:0-21076 GCA_041557215.1 Alphaproteobacteria bacterium | reverse complement strand
GATACATTCCTGCAGTTGATCGATGAGGCGAAGGCGACTGGGCGGCCCGTGCTGGATTTTGTCAGCGATGCCGAAAAGGTCGCCATCGCCCGCGAATTGCAGGCGATCCTGGCCGGCGAATCGACGGCCAAATCGCTCGAGGTGCGGATCAAGGGGCCAAGCGAAGCCGTGACGTCCATTTTTGTCGGGCGCATGCAGGACGATCTGGAGCGCCCCACCGGTCTCGTGCTGCTTGTCATCGACAATACCGAACAGAAAATGCTGGAAACCCAGCTGGCGCAATCCCAGAAGATGCAGGCGGTCGGCCAACTGGCCGGCGGGATCGCGCATGACTTCAACAATGTGCTGACCGCCATGATCGGTTTCTGCGACCTGCTGCTGCAGCGCCATCGGCCCGGCGACCAGTCCTTCGCCGACATCATGCAGATCAAGCAGAACGCCAACCGGGCGGCGGCGCTGGTGCGCCAGCTCCTGGCATTCTCGCGCCAGCAGACCCTGAAACCCAGGCTGCTGAATGTCACCGAGGTGCTGGCGGAACTGTCGAACCTGCTGCGCAGGCTGCTGGGCGAAAAGATCGAGATGTCGATGATCCATGGCCGCGACCTCGGCCTGGTCAAGGGCGATCAGGGACAGTTGGAGCAGGTCATCATCAATCTGGCGGTGAATGCGCGCGACGCGATGGGGGGCGGCGGCAAGCTTACCATCGAGACGGCGAATGCCGTTTCGCATCAACCGCGTCAGGCCCATGGCGAGCTGATGCCCGCCGGCGAATATGTGCAGATTTCCGTCCGAGATACCGGCACCGGCATTCCGAAGGAAAATTTCGCCCGGATATTCGAACCCTTCTTCACCACGAAGGAAGTCGGCTCAGGAACCGGCCTGGGCCTGTCCACGGTATATGGAATCATCAAGCAGACCGGCGGCTATTTGTTCGTCGATAGCCCGGGCCCGAACCAGGGAACGGTATTTGACATCTTCCTGCCGCGGCACCAGGTCGATGATACGGTGGCCGCTGCCGGCGTGCCCGACGAATTATCCGGCGACCTGACCGGCGGCGGCACCGTGCTACTGGTCGAGGACGAAGACCCCGTGCGCCTGTTCAGCGCCCGCGCCCTGCGCAACAAGGGGTACAAGGTGGTGGAAGCCAAGACCGGAGAGGCGGCGCTTGAACTGCTCGACGGCGGCCCATACGACCTTCTGGTGACCGATATGGTGATGCCCCGTGTCGATGGCGCCCAGGTGATCCGCGAAGCCCGCAAGCTGCTGCCCAACCTGCCGGTTATCTGCATCTCGGGCTACACCGAGGAATCGGTGTTCAAGGAAGTCGAGTCGCTCGACAGGCTGCGCTTCCTGTCCAAGCCTTTCAGCCTGAAACAGCTCGCCGGCGCGGTAAAGGAAGCGATCGAAAAAAACGCCGAAAAACCCGATGCTGGCGTAGATGTATAGCCTGTAGCTAACTGAAAAATAGCGAATATTGTGCCTGGGCAGAAGCCCCGGAAAAGCGTTTGCGGTGCAGAACAAAAAAAGAACTTGAACGAAGGAACAAAACGCGTACACTGCGTTCCGTTGCGTCGCCCAACCTGCTGTGAAATAACGGAGGCAGAAATATGTCGCAGTCGGCTTTGCGTCTTGTGGACAAGGATGTGATGGATAAACAGAAGGCATTGGATGCCGCACTCGGGCAGATCGAGCGCTCGTTCGGCAAGGGCTCGATCATGCGCCTCGGCCAGCAGGATCAGGCGGTGGATATCGAAACGATCTCGACCGGCTCCCTGGGGCTGGATATCGCGCTGGGAATAGGCGGGCTGCCGCGCGGCCGCATTATCGAGATCTACGGGCCGGAAAGCTCGGGCAAGACGACTCTTGCGCTGCATGTGGTGGCGGAAGCGCAAAAGCAGGGCGGGACATGCGCCTTTGTCGATGCGGAACATGCGCTGGACCCGGTCTACGCCCGCAAGTTGGGCGTGGAACTGAGCGATCTGTTGATTTCGCAGCCGGATGCCGGCGAGCAGGCGCTGGAAATCGCCGATACGCTAGTGCGTTCGGGGGCCATCGATGTGCTGGTTATCGATTCGGTCGCCGCCCTGGTGCCGCGCGCCGAACTGGAAGGCGAGATGGGTGACAGCCATGTCGGCCTGCATGCCCGGTTGATGAGCCAGGCGTTGCGCAAGTTGACCGGATCGATCTCGCGCTCGCGTTGCATGGTTATCTTCATTAACCAGATCCGCATGAAGATCGGCGTGATGTTCGGTAGTCCGGAAACCACGACCGGCGGCAACGCCCTGAAGTTCTATGCCAGCGTTCGCCTCGATATTCGCCGGATCGGCGCGATCAAGGACAAGGACGACGTAGTCGGCAACCAGACCAGGGTCAAGGTGGTCAAGAACAAGGTGGCCCCGCCTTTCAAGGTGGTCGAGTTCGACATCATGTATGGCGAAGGCGTGTCCAAGGTGGGCGAATTACTGGACCTCGGCGTCAATGCCGGGATTGTGGAGAAGTCCGGCGCCTGGTTCTCCTATGCAGACCAGCGCATTGGCCAGGGGCGAGAGAACGCAAAGAATTTCCTCAAGGAAAACCCGGATGTCGCAGCCGACATAGAGCGGCGGATCCGTGAAAATGCCGGTCTGCTCTCCCAGGCGATGCTGGATGCGACCGGCGACGGTGAAGATGGCGCCGATGCGGAATTGCCGGTGGTTGCAGACGAGGGCTGATCCCGGCGGTGGATTTGTTGGGGCCCGCGCCGTTCATGCGGCGCGGGCTTTCCTTTGTCCGAACAGTGTCGGAACCCTCGACAGCGCCCGGTCGACTGGGGTAAAAGCGGGGGGCCGCAAACCGGGTGACGACCAACAGTTTTCGATAGAAAGACGCCATGCAGAGCGCCAACGATATCCGCAAGGAATTTCTCGACTATTTCCGGCGCCACGACCATCAAGTCGTGGATTCCTCGCCGCTCGTTCCGCGTAACGACCCTACATTGATGTTTACCAACGCGGGGATGGTGCAGTTCAAGAACGTCTTCACCGGCGCCGAGAAGCGGGAATACCAGCGGGCGGTCACGGCCCAGAAATGCGTACGCGCGGGCGGAAAGCATAACGACCTCGAGAATGTCGGCCATACGGCGCGCCATCACACTTTCTTCGAAATGCTTGGGAATTTTTCCTTCGGCGACTATTTCAAGGACCGCGCTATCGAACTGGCCTGGAACCTGGTGACCAAGGAATACGGCCTGCTCGAGGACAAGCTGCTCGTTACGGTCTATTCCGAGGACGATCAGGCCTTCGATCTGTGGAAAAAGATCGCGGGCCTGCCGGAATCCCGGATCATCCGTATCCCGACATCCGATAATTTCTGGGCCATGGGCGATACCGGTCCCTGCGGGCCCTGCTCCGAGATTTTCTTCGACCATGGGCCGGACATCCCGGGCGGCCCACCGGGAAGCCCCGACGAGGATGGTGACCGCTTCATCGAAATCTGGAACCTGGTCTTCATGCAGTACGAGCAGGTTACCCCCGAAAAGCGCATCGACCTGCCGAAGCCCTCAATTGACACCGGCATGGGCCTTGAACGCATCGCCGCAGTGATGCAGGGCAAACATGACAATTACGATATCGACCTGATGCGCACCCTGATTGAGGCGTCGGCCGATGCCACCGGCACCGATCCGGACGGGCCGGGCAAGATTAGCCACCGGGTTATAGCGGACCATCTGCGCGCCAGCGCCTTTTTGATTGCTGACGGCGTTACGCCATCGAACGAGGGCCGCGGCTATGTGCTGCGGCGGATCATGCGCCGCGCTATGCGCCATGTGGAGATGCTGGGCGCGGGCGATCCCGTGATGTGGCGGCTGGTCCCATCGCTGGTCAGCCAGATGGGTGGGCATTTCACCGAGCTGCAGCGCGCGCAATCCCTGATTACCGAAACGCTGAAACTGGAGGAAAGCAGTTTCAAGAAGACCTTGGGGCGTGGATTGCGGATTCTGGAGCAGGAAACGGCAAAACTGGGCGAAGGAGAGGCTCTGCCCGGCGAGATAGCCTTCTCGCTCTACGACACCTATGGATTTCCGCTCGACCTCACCGAGGATGCCCTGAAGGCCGAAGGCCGTCCCGTGGACACCGCCGGATTCGAGGCGGCCATGGACCGTCGGCGCGCCGAATCGCGCAAGGCGCAGTTCAAGTCGGGCGAGGCCGCTACCGAGGCCGTGTGGTTCGATCTGCGCGAAAAGCTGGGTGCTACCGAGTTCCTGGGATACAGCACGGAACAGGCCGAGGGGATCATTTCCGCGATCTTGGTCGGTGGCGAAACCGCAGACCAGGCTGCCGCCGGCGACCAGGTCGAAGTCATCGTCAACCAGACGCCGTTTTATGGCGAATCCGGCGGCCAGATGGGCGATGCCGGGCTGATGGTGTCTGCCGACGGCGCACGGATCGAAATTGCCGACACACAGAAAAAATTGGGCGACCTGCACGTCCATAGCGGCGTTGTGGCCAAGGGCAGCCTCAAGGCGGGCGACGTGGTAGAATTGCGTGTCGACCACGACCGCCGCAGCCGCCTGCGCGCCAACCATTCGGTGACCCATTTGCTTCACGAATCCCTGCGCCGGCATCTGGGCAATCATGTGACGCAGAAGGGTTCGCTGGTTTCGCCGGATTACCTGCGGTTCGATTTCGCGCATCCGAAACCGGTCGGCGCCGACGAGGTGCGCGACATTCAGGCCGATGTAAACCGCCAGATCCGCGCAAACCGCGAGGCGGTCACCCGGCTTATGACGCCCGATGCCGCCATCGAAGCCGGCGCCCTGGCGCTGTTCGGCGAAAAATACGGCGACGAAGTTCGGGTCGTCTCGATGGGCGCGGGCGACCGTCCCGGCGAATGGTTCTCGACCGAACTCTGTGGCGGCACTCACGTCAACCGGACCGGCGATATCGGCTTGTTCGTCATTACCGGGGAAACCGCGGTGGCCGCGGGCGTGCGCCGGATCGAGGCGGTTACCGGGCAGGCGGCGCTGGATCATGTCGTGCGGCAGGTGTCCTTGCTGGAAGAGGCTGCCGGTGCCCTGAAAAGCGGAATCGCCGACGTACCGGGCCGCGTTTCGGCCCTGCTCGACGAGCGCCGCAAGCTCGAGCGCGAACTGTCGGATACCAGACGCAAGCTGGCCACGGGCGGCGCCGGTGGCGGCGAGCCGGAAATTGCGGAGGTCGGGGGCGTGAAGTTCGTCGGCCGCGCGGTTGGCGAAGTGCCGGCCAAGGAACTGAAACCCATGGCCGATTCGCTGAAACAGCAGATGGGAACCGGCGTCGCGGTGCTGGTGGCCGTTGCCGATGGCAAGGCCTCTCTGGTCGTTGGCGTGACCGAGGATCTGACGGCCCGGATCAGTGCGGTCGATCTGGTCCGCGTCGGCTCGGCAGCGCTGGGCGGAAAGGGCGGCGGCGGTCGTCCCGACATGGCCCAGGCCGGCGGTCCCGACGGGGGCAAGGCCGAGGCCGCGATCCAAGCGATTCGCGAAGCCCTGGCCGGCGCCATGGAGGCGGCGAGCTGACGCCGCGAGCGACCTTCCCTGGCTGGCGCCTGCTTCTTGTTGCGGGCGCGTTGTTCCTACTGTCTGGTTGCCCCGCGCCGGCCATGACCGAGAACCCGCTGAACACACCCGACGAGGGGCCGGCGGTGGTCTCCGTCTGTTATCCGCCGGGCGTTACCGACATCGACTCGGAAGAGTTGCCGATCGCTGTCGAGGCATGCAAAGCAGCGGGGGCGACGGTGGATCGTCCGAGGCGCTGGAAGCGCACATGGTTCGTCAATGAATGCCCGCTCTTCAAATCCATGCGGGTTGCCTATATCTGCGAGCCGGACGCCGACGAACCGGCGGCAGAAGAAACCCCTCCGTTAACCGGAAATCAAGATAGCTGAGGCATGTTCTTCCGGCGGCCCCTCACTGGGGAAGGGCCGGAAGGAGTATGTCATGTCGAGATTTTTAGCGGGATCGGTTGCCATCCTTGTCCTCATCGCCCTGCCGGCTGCGGCGCGCCAGCTGTCGCCTGCCGACCTGGAGCGGGCGGCGAATTTTACGCAGCGGATGCAGTCGGCCTACCAGGAGGGGATGGCGCTGAGCTTCGAGATGGACGATGCGGAGGCATATATCGATTCCTTCCATGCCGGCGAAATAGCGGTCGTGGAATTCAAGGCTGCGCTCGACCCTTATCTGGAGGGCGTAAGGACCGCCATCGACGATTTCCGGTCCCGATATCCGCGTGCTCTATCTCCCCCTGATATCGGCAGCAAGCCGCATGAGGACAGCCTTGCCGGATTCGCGGAGATGGTGGTGGCGCTGGGCGGGATGCTGGACCGCCAGTATGCCATCTTGCAGCGTCTGCGCGATACGGCGCTGGCCGGCGACTAGGGCGGGTACGATCTTGCGAGCAATGATTCCATGGGGCTCGCCGCCGAGATAATCGCCGGGGAGAACGCTTCCCTGAGGGCATCCCTCGTGGCCATCAAGCCCACCCATCCCCAGCACAGCCTTACTTCAGCCATTATCGGCGGCAACGAGGCCATGGCGGTTGCCCTGAAGGTCATCGAGGCCGAATTTCGCGGAGAGGATTTCGACGCCGGCAAATTTGCCCTGGGCGTCGAAACCAGTCTGCGGGATGCTGGGCGCGCGGTTATCGATGGGGAAAAGGCGGCTCAGCGCATGCTTAAGGACCTGGAGGGCAAGTTTGCCGATAGCGAGGCGGACAAATACAGCGCCTGTTTTATCGGCGAACTCGTGAAGGCTTATGAGCGCGCTTTTGCCATCGAACGGGAAATCCTGGAGACGCAGCGTGGCCTGCTGGACTATCTGCGCGCCGTGAATGCTGGCACCGAGACCAGCGATACCGCCCTCGAGGAAATGGCCGAATTCCAGTATGCGCTCGAGGAACAGATAGACCGCCGCGCCCAGGAACAGAATATCCGCCTGGAAATGAGCGCCGAATTTGCCCTCAAGATGCAGACTTTCCAAAACTGAGAGCGGAAAGGAAAGGCAAAGCTGTTACCGTTAAAGCTGCTGCTTTGCCAGCGAGCTCCATTCCTTCTGCTCGCGGGCATAGGCGCGTGAACCGGTTTCCACCGATTGCAGGATGGTACGGAACTGGGCTTCGGCCTCTTGCTCGCGGCCCAGGCGCAGCAGCAAAAGGCCAAGGCGGTAGCGCGCTTCCTCGCCCGGGTAATAGCCGGCCAGCGCTTTATACTCGACGAGGGCCTGGTCATGCTCGCCCATAGCCTCATGCGCGCGGGCATAAAGCATGTGGCCTTCCGGTGACTGAAAGTCCGGCCATGCATCGCGCAGGCGGTCCAGCGTGTGCTTCACGCCCGTCCAATCCTCAAGCCCGAAGAGGGCGCGGGTCAGCCCCATCATCAAGGCCGGGTCGTCCTCATGGGCGCCAGTCAGGGTGCTTTCGTAAATCTCCCGCGCTTCGGCGTAACGGTCGCGCAGGACCAATGCATCCGCCAAGCGTTTTCGGTTCTCGGCCGTGTCCAGTTCTTCCAGCGCGGCCCGCGCGGCCCGAATTTCCTTCTCCGGGTCGATCGCCCGGCCCAGTCCCACCGCAGCATCGCGCGTTACCGGATTGGCACGTACCCGCGGCAGGACTTCCGTAATCAGATACATGGCGGCGCCGATGAAGGGCAGGGCGATAATGACGAAGAACCACAACACCGGCTGCCGCTTGTAGGCGGCGTGGCCGACGCAGATGGCGTCCAGTATCAACAGAATGCCTGCCAACAGGGGCATGGGCTCAACTCCTTCCAGACGGCCCATCGCCCACCCCGTAGGAGCCGCTCCCGGTTTTTATAGCACCGGCCCAGAGGCCGGGACGCGAAAAATCAGCTTCCCGCCGTTTCCACTCGGTCCGCGATCGCGTCCAGCAGGTTGCGGGCAGCCTCCGAATTCATCTCCGGCCGGTCGCCCAGCGTGCGCAGCCGTTCGGCGAACTGCATCTTCTTCGGATCGTTGCGCGCCAGCAGCGAAATGGCGGTCGCGATGGCCCTGGAGATCGACTCCATGTCCGATTCCGTCGCTGCTACGCGCGCCTCCAGCGCCTTTATCTTCTCGTCACTCATCGATATTTCCCCGAAAAATAGCAATCTTTGAAAACGGCGCCCATCATGCACCAAATCCATTAGCGGAAGATTAAGACGAATACAGATAGATCCTGTCGTAAGACAAGGATCAGAAGGAAAAAGCATCATGCCCGGCAAAGGCCATGACCCTGATGATATCGCGGTCGTCCATGACCCGCGCATCGTCAGTAATGTCCCGTGGCTATCTAAAAACGGCGTTCGGCGTGAAATCGCTGCGGCCGACGCCCCCTTTGCAAAGGCTTGGCTCGCCACGGTCAGTGACAGGGAGGCCGAATCCGCCCGCGTGACCCGATTGTTCGTCGAGGGCGCACTTGGGCCCGCTGTCAGGGTCCGGCTGGATGCGCTTGGGCCGGAGTTCTGGCCGCGAGCTCTGTTGGCGCGCTATGAGCAGGCTCGCCGGGCTGACGACCGCCGCAAATGCGTGTTCAGGGCTATCGGACTGGCGCGCGACACCGAGGCAGCTCGGGAATTGGGCCTCAAGGCGCTGGCCGACCGGTCATGGTCCGTGCGCTACAGGGCGCATCAATTGTTGGCCTACAGTCGTGATCCGGCAGTCATCCCGGCCCTGTGCGAGGCCAGGGACAGGGAGGCCAGACCGGAACTACAGGACTCGATAGATGCCGCGATCAAAGCCATCGAAAAGAGGAACCACAATCTGTTCCTCGACCGCCAGGAGAGCGGCAATATCGCCTTCAACCCCAACCCTTGGGACGCGCACGATCCGGCTGTCCAGCATGGGGCGCTGAGATACCTGCTCAGGAAGCGCCGCGAGGGATGGGAAGCCGTCCTGTAGCGTATGTCCTACCCCACCACCAGTTCCGGCAATTCCGACGGGCGCCAGTCACCGATGGCGTCCTCGACGGTGCGGGCAACGGCGATCAATTCGGCCTCGCCGTTGGGCCGGCCGGCGATCTGGATGCCGGCGGGCAGGCCTTCCGGCGTGGTGCCGCAGGGGATGCAGATCACCGGCAGGGAAACCAGCGTGAAGCCGTAGGTGATGGCCAGCCAGTCGATATACGTGTCGAAGTGCTGCCCGTTGCACATCCCTACATAGCGTTCTTCCATGGGGAAGGGTGGGACGATCGCGCCGGGGCAGATGATTGCGTCGTAGTCTTCCAGAAATTCGCGGACATGGTGGAACAGCCGCGCCCGTTCGCGCTCCGCCTCGACGATCTCGCGCCCCTGCAGCGAAAGCCCCATCTCGACATTCCAGATCACTTCCGGCTTCAGCTTGTCCCGGTGGGACTCCAGCAGTGGCCCGGTCGAAACAGCGAAGGCCGCCGCCCGCAGCACCTGGAAGGCCTTGTGCACGCCGGAGAAATCGGGACGGGTGTCGACCATGGTCAGGCCGGACGCTTCCAGGGAATCGACCGTATCCCAGAATATCCTGGTGACAACCGGGTCCAGCGGGGTCAGTCCCAGATCGCCGCCGATGGCGAGGCGTACTTTCGGTTTGGGGTTCAGGGCCGCATTCAGGAAGGCGCCACCGCTGTCCGCGGTCGCCATCGGCACGTTGCGGTCACGCCCGGTCATGGCATCCAGCACCAGGGCGGCGTCGGTAATGTTGCGCGCCATGGGCCCTTCCACCGGCAGCATGCCGTAGGGGTTGCTGTCCGGCCCCGAGGGCACGCGTCCTGGAGTGGGGCGTAACCCCACCACCCCACAGAAGCTGGCTGGGGTGCGCAGCGATCCGGCCATGTCGGAGCCATGGGCGATCCAGGCCGTGCCGGAGGCCAGCGCCGCCGCCGCTCCGCCCGACGATCCTCCGGCCGAACGGTCCGGATTCCAGGGGTTCACGGTGGTGCCGAAAACCTCGTTGAAGGTATGGCCGCCGGCGCCAAATTCCGGCGTGTTGGATTTGGCGTAGACGATGCCGCCGCGTTCTTCCAACCGCAGAACGATGCTTTCGGACGTCTCCGGCACATGCTCTTCGAAAACCGGGGATCCATGCGTCGTGCGGACACCGGCTACCGGCACCAGGTCCTTGATCGGCACAGGCAGTCCGGCCAGCATGCCGCGCTCCTCCGCGGGCCGCCGCATCAGGCGTTTTGCATGGTCGCGCGCGCGGTCCAAACAGAGGGTAGGCAGGGCATTGACGGTGGGTTCGACCTCAGCGATGCGGGCTTCCAATGCGTCGATCAGGTCCAGTGGCGAGACCTCCCCGGTCCGTAACAGGCCGCTGAGCTCCAGCGCAGTTTTTTCGATCAGCTCCGTTTCGGCGCTCATGCAATCCTTCCCGGTCTTGACATCCCGGATGCATCATTCCGTGAATGCCGCGGGGCCGCAAGCGCGATGTATCCTTGACTCGGGCCGGCAGGGGGCATGAAGATTGATGTTCTTTACCTCCGGGACGGGTCACAAAAACAGGAAGGGGAAAGAGCGGACATGAAAATCTCTGACTTGGTGGATCTCGATCGCGGCCTCGTGGGCACGGTCACTGCGGAATGCCCGGCATTGTTGGCCTGTTCGATGATGGCCTCCCGCGAGGTTGGCGCTTTGGCGGTGGTCGAGGATGACGGGCGCATCGCGGGTATGTTTTCCGAACGCGACGTGATTGCCGGCCTCCATAATGCCGGCGTCGGGATTTTCGAACGGCCGGTTTCGGAACTGATGACGGTCGAGGTGATCGCCTGTGGCCCCGACACGGATGTCCGCGATGCCGCCGACCTGATGATCCAGAACCGCATTCGCCACTTACCGTTGCTGGACGAAAACCGCTATCCCCTGACCATCGTATCGATCCGCGATATCGTCGCTACCCGCCTGGCCACGCTGGAGGCCGACAACGAGGTACTTCGCGCGCAACTACAGGAGATCGCAGGCGGCTGATCGTTCAGCTGGCCGGCGAAAGCGTCTTGCCTGAGATGTGCGGGAATGGAGCGAAGGCACGGTCGCGAAACGGTAGCTAGATGAGTAACGGGCGCCGTGGGGTGGCGGTCCAGCGATACCGATACGGGCGCCCTATTTATTGGGGCGACAGGCGCGCCAAAGCAGATAGAGGGCCGGCGCGAGCAGGAATGCGAAAACCAGGTAAAAACACCATTCGGCCGGACCCGAATGGCCGATCGCCTCGATTCCGAAATCCGCTTCGACCCAGCGCCACAGCGGCACCAGCAGGATGGTCGTCCAGAAGGTAAGGAACAGTGTGAAGGGAACCAGCAGCAACAAACCGATCGCGTACTTAAGCCAACGCATAATCGCCCTCCCGGTGGCCCTGCAAAATACGACCTTTCACAATGCTCTGCCCCGCCAGGGAAACACAGCCGGGACCTTCTCGCGGTAACGCTTGTAGTTCTCGCCATAGAGGCGCAAGAGCTTGCGTTCCTCGAACCAGGTGCCTATGGTCAGGTAGGCGGAGGCCCAGACTGCCGTCGCCAGGGCAAAGGGATCCTGGGCGTGGCCCCACAGGATCAGATAGGCCCCGGCATAGAGCGGATGGCGGACCCAGGCATGCATGCCGTCGGTGCGCAGCGGCTCGTCCTCGGGTTCGTCTATGCCGCGCCGGTGATTGCGGATCTGGGTGGTGCCGGCCAGGCGGCCGAGGTCGTAGCCGCGCAAGGCCACGAGCAGGACGACGATGCCCAAGACCGACAGGCCAGTAAGGGCGGTGCTTGCGGCAATGGGCAAGGGAAAGGGCGGTGCATCGCCCAGCAGCCAGTGGCCGAGCAGCCAGACCGCACCGATATGCAAGGTAGCTAAGAGATTGTAGGCAAGGTGGTAATATACCCCCAGCAGCGGCATCAGCATTCCCTTGGCCCGAAGTCCCGCCAGTAGCGAGTGGCCGAGGCCGAATGTGAACCAGGCCAAGGCATATACCAAATGGGCTGCGACTGGTGTCATTCCATTATTTTCTGTTAGCTGGATGACCTGTGGGGCAACCTTGCGGAACTCTTACTCCAGGGAGATTACCCTGATCTTCTTCCCGTCCGCCGCCAGGGCCAGTTTGCCATGCTTCAGCGCCAGAGCCTGCTCGCCGAAGATTTCGCGGCGCCAGCCCTTCAGGGCACGAACATCCGCCTCGTCGTCAGCGGCGATGCGCTCCAGGTCGTCACCGCTGGCAACCAGGCGGGCGGCGACGTTCTGTTTTTCGCAGTTTTCCTTCAGCAGAACCTTCAGCAAATCGGTCAGCGGGCCAAGCCCCGGGGGCAGGCGGTCCGGACGTTCGGGCCGGGCCGGAAGGCTGTGCTCGGGACGTTCGATGCCGTCCTCCACCGCCTGCAGGATGCCCTTGCCCATCGGCCCCTCGGCCATTTTTTGCGATACGCCGCGCACATGGGCTAGCGTGTCCGGTTTGCGTGGCGCGTGGCTGGCGATTTCCTGGATCGCTTCGTCGCGCAGGATCCGGTTGCGGGGGAGGTCGCGTTTCTGGGCCTCGCGCTCGCGCCAGGCCGCCAGTTCCACCAGAATCGCCATATAGCGCTTGCCCTTGGCCCCGCGACCCTTGATCCGCTGCCAGGCGTCCTCCGGGTCGGATCTATAGGTTTCGGCCGCCGTCAACACCGCCATCTCCTCGTCCAGCCAATGGGCCCGGCCGGTCTTCTCCATGCGGTTGGCCAGCTTCTCGTAGACGGGGCGCAAATGGGTGACGTCACCCATGGCGTAGTTGAGCTGCTTGTCGGTCAGCGGCCGGCGCGACCAGTCGGTAAAGCGCGAGGATTTGTCGATGGTCATCCCTATGGTCTGGGCCAGCAGGTTCTCGTAGCCGATCTGGTCACCGAGCCCGCAGACCATCGCGGCGAGCTGGGTATCGAAAACCGGGTGCGGCACCTGCCCCATGCGGTGGTAAAAGATTTCCAGGTCCTGGCGGCCAGCATGGAACACCTTCAGAATTTTTTCGTCGGCCATTACCTCGTAAAGCGGGGTGAGGTCGATGCCCGGTGCCAGCGCGTCGATGCATTGCGCCTCGTCCGGCCCCGCCACCTGCACCAGGCAGAGCACCGGCCAGAAAGTGTTTTCTCGCATGAACTCTGTATCGACGGTGACATAATCCGCCCCGGAAAGCCGGGCGCAGAAGGCGGCGAGTTGTGCGGAATCGGTGATTGGTTGTATCGACATCTGACGAAAGTGATACATCCATTTCCCGCGCCTTGGAAGTGTTGAGGCGAATTTCCTGCGGTTTCTCGCCAATTGCCGGCCCGCACCCTTGACAAGGCGGGGCAATCCATGGCCTTTCCCCGCTCAATTCCGGTTTCCAGATAGGCTTGAGAATTCGATGCACGAATACCGCACCCATACCTGCGGCGCGCTGCGCCTCGACGATGTAGGACAGTCTGCCCGGCTTTCCGGCTGGGTCCATGTCAAGCGCGACCACGGCAACCTCCTGTTCATCGATTTGCGCGACCATTACGGGTTGACCCAGGTGGTGCTGGACGTCTCCAGCTCCTTATTCCCGTTGGCGGAAGGGCTGAGCAACGAGTCGGTGATCCGCGTCACCGGCAAGGTGGTCAGACGCACCGAGGAAACCGTCAATCCGAAATTGCCGACCGGTGAAGTGGAACTGGTGGCAGAGGATATCGAACTGCTGGCCGCCGCCGACCCGTTGCCGATGCCGGTCAACCAGGATGCCGGATATCCCGAGGAAATCCGCCTGCGCCACCGTTATCTGGACCTGCGGCGCGAGGATATGCACGCCAATATCATGCTGCGCGCCAAGGTGATCGAATCGATCCGGCGGCGCATGGTGGAGCAGGGCTTTACCGAGTTCCAGACGCCGATCCTGACGGCCTCTTCGCCGGAGGGTGCGCGGGACTATCTGGTGCCCAGCCGTATCCATCCGGGCAAGTTCTATGCCCTGCCGCAGGCACCGCAGCAGTTCAAACAGTTGCTGATGATCGCCGGCTTCGACCGCTACTTCCAGATCGCGCCCTGTTTCCGCGACGAGGACGCCCGCGCCGATCGCTCGCCGGGCGAGTTCTACCAGCTTGATTTCGAGATGTCCTTCGTCACCCAGGAGGATGTCTTCGCCGCGATCGAGCCGGTGCTGCATGGGGTGTTCGAGGAGTTCGCAAATGGCCGCACGGTCTCACCCGCGCCCTTCCCGCGGATTCCCTTCGCCGAGGCGATGGAAAAGTATGGCTCGGACAAGCCTGACCTGCGCAACCCGCTGATCATCTCGGACGTGACCGAAGCTTTCCGCGGATCCTCCTTCGGCCTGTTCGCCAAGAACATCGAGGGCGGCTCGGTGGTCAAGGCGATCCCGGCGCCGGGAACCGGCGGTAACCCGCGCAGCTTCTTCGACAAGCTGAACGACTGGGCGCGGTCGGAAGGGGCCGGCGGCCTCGGCTACATCATTTTCGAGCCCGACGGCAGCGGCAAGGGCCCGATCGCCAAGAATCTCGACGAGGCGCGCGTGAACGCCATAGCCGAAGCCACTGGCGCCAAACCGGGTGATGCGGTCTTCTTCGCCTGCGACAAGCCCAAGGCTGCTGCCGAGTTTGCTGGTGTCGTGCGCACCAAGCTGGGCCAAGATCTGGACCTGATCGAGAAGGACACGTTCCGCTTCTGCTGGATCGTCGATTTCCCGATGTTCGAACTGGACGAGCAGACCGGCAAGGTGGAGTTCAGCCACAACCCGTTTTCCATGCCGCAGGGCGGTATGGAGGCGCTGGAGACGATGGATCCGCTGGAGATCAAGGCCTATCAGTACGACATCGTCTGCAACGGCGTTGAACTGTCGTCGGGTGCCATCCGGAACCATCTGCCGGAAATCATGTACAAGGCTTTCGGGATCGCCGGCTACGGGCCGGAGGTCGTCGAGGACCGCTTCGGCGGCATGCTTTCGGCGCTGAAATTCGGCGCGCCGCCCCATGGCGGTTCGGCCCCGGGCATCGACCGCATCGTCATGCTGATCGCCGACGAGCCGAACATCCGCGAGGTGGTTGCCTTCCCGATGAACCAGAAGGCCGAAGACCTGTTGATGCAGGTCCCGGCGGAAATCGAGATGGAACGCC
Source organism: Alphaproteobacteria bacterium (assembly GCA_041557215.1). Lineage (GTDB taxonomy): Bacteria > Pseudomonadota > Alphaproteobacteria > UBA8366 > JADFVY01 > JADFVY01. Next base: position 6,011 of record JBFFGY010000001.1, on the reverse strand, counting down.
TTCGCGAACTCCATATCCGCGTCCATATGCCGCCGAAGAAGGTCGAAGAGCCGAAGGAATAAGCATTCCTTTATCGTCCCCTCACTTCCGGTGAGGGGGGCGTCGACGGCGGCGGTCCACAAAGCGTGATTCGCTATCCGGCCCCCTGTCGGACCGACCGGTGGCGTGTTCATCCCGGATAGAGGAAAATTTCCAAAGTTAATGGCTTGGCGAATCCACGGCCAGGCAATCAATTCATTGATATATAAGAATAAACGGATTCCTGGTTAATGAGTTGGCCGGGGCTGTTAACCAATTCCCTTAACGGCTATTTCATATCTGTTTGATAGGCTGATTTCCAGTGGCCGTGAGGCCCTGTTGGACAAAATTTGGGCCTAGGCAGAGTTAATAAAATATTAGTAATAGTATTTTGATAAATTAGGTAAGCATCAATTTTATTTAAAATTATAAATAGCAGTATTGATTCGGCATTCGTTTGTGATTGTTTAAATAAAAGGCGCCTATAATTGGATTCTATATTAGTTGTAGATACAGGCGTTAAGGTATTTACTAAAACCATTAGCAACCAAAGAATTTTAATGATCGCTCTTTCTCACATACGCATTTCGGTCGCACTGATCCTCATGTGCCTGCTGGGCGGTTGCTCGGTTTCGCCGGCCGTCGATGCGGTTTCCTGGACCGTCGACGGCGTCAGTTATTTTCTGACCGGCAAGAGCATGGCCGACCACGCCATGTCGGCTGCGGCGGGTAAGGACTGCGCCATGACCCGTATGGTCAAGGGCGAGAATGCCTGCCTGCCTAACGACGAGGATGTGGCGGGAGACCGTCTGGTTTTCGCATTCAGCGACAGGGAATGGGGCGAGAGCGTTACGGGCGAGGCCGGCGCGGGCGATCCACTAAATATTAATGCTTCCATTTCCGATCTTGCCAAACCGCTTGGCGGCAGTGTCAGCGTCGAGAAACGTTCGGCAGCCGTTGCCGCGGTCGCGGCCGACAATATCCCGCTGAATGCCTTTGCCGACAGCGAACTGGGCGGAAAGGATGCGGTTTTCTCCGCCCGGATCAAGGGCAAGTCTTCCCAGTTGGTGGTTTCTCCAGACCGTGAAACCCGCCTCTGGCTGCCCGTTGCGGATAGCGCCGAATAATACAGGCTGCTGCCGATACGACGGATTACCAAGTTTACACTTCGCATGGAACTTACGGCGGGCCTTAAACGGTCCGCCGATTTCTTTGTGGACGACGGGCGCGCGCATGCGCTATCCGCATTGCCAAGGAGAAAACTCATGAAGGTCCTTCTGGCGATTGCGGCGGGCGGCGCCCTAGGTGCCTTGGCGCGGCATTTCGTGAACAATCAGATCACGCACTGGCTGGGTGACGGCTTCCCGTGGGGAATCCTGATCGCCAACGTAGTCGGATCCTTTGCTATGGGGGTTCTGGCCGAGTCGATGGCGTTGATCTGGTCCCCATCGCAGGAACTGCGCGCGTTCCTGATCGTGGGCCTGCTGGGTGCTTTCACGACCTTCTCTACCTTCTCCCTGCAGGTGGTTCTTCTCTATGAGCGGGGACAGATGATGCTTGCCGCTGGCTATGTGGCTTCCTCGGTCGTATTCGCCGTCGGCGGGCTCTTCGCGGGACTGGCGCTGGTTCGCGCCGTCGTGGCATGAGCGGCGTCGATCTCGTCGAGGTAGGTCTGGAAGAGGACGATGTCAGGCTCGACCGCTGGTTTAGGAGGCATTATCCGGGCCTGAGGCATGGTGCGCTTGAAAAGCTGTTGCGTACGGGTCAGATCCGTATCGACGGGAAACGGGCAAAGGCGAACAGTCGCCTTGTTGCCGGTCAAAAAGTCCGCGTGCCGCCCCAGGCTGCCGAGGCCAGGCCGGAGCCGTCATCCCGCCCTGCTGGGCCTGACGAGCGGGACGCCGACTTCATCCGGTCCCTGGTGATCTACAGCGACGAGCAGGTCATCGCTCTCAACAAGCCGGCCGGCCTGGCGGTGCAGGGCGGAACGAAGACCAAGCGGCATATTGATGCCATGCTGGATGCGTTGCGCTTCGATAAGAAGGAGCGCCCGCGCCTGGTGCACCGGCTGGACCGGGATACCAGCGGGGTGCTGCTCCTGGCCCGTACCGCGAAAGTGGCTGCGACGCTCGGCAGGACGTTCCAGGGCCGCCAGGTGCGAAAGATCTATTGGGCGCTGGTCGTTGGATCGCCGGCACTGGATAAGGGGCGAATCGATCTGCCCCTGGGCAAACGCCCCGGCGCGCGAGGCGAGCAGATGGCGGCGGATTCGGCGGGCAAGAAAGCAGTCACTCTATACAGCGTGCTGGAAACGGCGGGCCAGACGGCCGCCTGGCTGGCCCTGTGGCCCCTGACCGGCCGTACCCATCAATTGCGCGTCCACTGCGCGGCGATCGGCCACCCGATCCTGGGCGACGGCAAATATGGCGGCGAGGCAGCGTTCCTACCCGGGGAAGGCCTGCCGAAACAGCTGCACCTGCACGCCAGAGAACTCGTGCTTCCACACCCCTCCAGCCGCGGCGAGCTGAGCATCGCCGCCGAATTGCCGCCCCATATGGCCCAGAGCTGGAAACTGTTCGGGTTTGGCCGCGACCACAAGGGCGATCCTTTCGCGGATGTCGAATGAAGGGATAAACAGCCTATCCGCCGAAGGTTGCTTCCAGACGGAAGAGGATGCCGGGGACCGGCTTGAATTCGTGCTCGTCCGGGAAACTGACCTGGGGCGCCATTTCGAACAGCAGCCAGTCCCGCCATATCTTCTGTCTATGCCTGATTCGCGCGGTGATCCGGTCGAGGCGGTGGGGGTCGGTCATGAAGCTGTTGACCAACTGGTACTCGACGGCGGATCTTTCATCCAGCGGGCGAAACAGAGCGAAACCGACATTGTAGAAATAGTCCGGGTCTTCCTGCAGCCAGGTGCCGTCGATGCTGGTCCGGAACAGCATGTCTTCCTCAAGCGCGCGTTCGAAGTCGAATGAGGTCCGCGACTCCAGCCCGTCAATCGAGTAGAAGCGAACCCGCTGGGTGAAACGGAAGTTACAGTCTTCGTTTAACTCCCACAATTGACGGAAACGGGCGCCGACATAGGGGTTTGGCGTATAGCCGTCGAATGTGGTGCCCAACCTGACAATAAAACTCTGGTCCTTCACCATCTTGACGAAATAGGAAATGGCGGCGGTGGTTTTATCTTCCACAGCGCCAGGCTGGGATTGCGACCCGGCGGTAGCGCTGTCGCCCTCCAGGTCATCGGTTTCTCCCGGACTGAGGATTTCAAAACGCACCCGGTCCCTGAGGGCGGGCAGCACCAGATGCAAACGGACCTTGCCATCCACCTGCGTCCCCTCGTAAAGCTCAGAAAAACTGTCCAGCCTGATGCGAAGAAGCGACTTGTTGGCCTCGGCCTCGTAATTCTCGTCGGCGAAGAACTGGTCGAGCCAGGCGCCGAGACGACGGACCCGGTTTGATGTGCCCGCATGTCCCTGATCGATAACGTTGCCGGGTAGCGATTCGTCTGCGTCCGCAGCTGCCTCGTTTCGGTTCTCATGCAAGGGAGTCGTGTCGTTGGTAGGCGTTTCCTGCGCGGCGCCAGTAGTCGACCACAGGATTGGACTGGCGACCGCCAAAATACGAGCAGTCAACATGCTCCAGCCGGTTACGGTTTGAGGCAGGTTCCGCATTCACCCATTCCCTAGCAGGCGCAAAATGAGCGCCTGGCTCCATAATACAAGAATTTTCGCGAAGTCACAGCCGCAGGGTGTGGGCGCCTGTTTCGGCCCGATGGGCTGGAATTCCGTTCACCTGTGCATTATCTGTTGGATGCAGGTTCCTGCCAAAAAAGAATGAATTGGGAAAACATGTCACAGCTTCGACTGGCCGTCTTCGATTGCGACGGCACCTTGGTGGACAGCCAGCATAATATCGTTGCCGCGATGGATATGGCCTGGAATACGCACGGCCTGAAACCGGTGCCCGCCGCTGTGGTTCGCAGGGTTGTCGGCTTGCCGCTGCTGGAGGCGATTGCGGGCCTCTATCCGCAGGGTTCCCGCGACATCCATCTGGCATTGACCGAAACCTACAAGGAGGCGTTCCACAGCCTGCGGCAGCAGCCGGACCACCACGAACCGCTGTTTCCAGGAACGTTGGAGGCGCTGCAGGCAATGGAAGAGGCCGGTTATCTGTTGGCGGTGGCGACCGGCAAGTCCCGGCGGGGACTGACCGCCACCCTATCGCGGCACGGGCTGGAGAATCGCTTTGTCGCGCTGAAAACGGCGGATGACGGGCCGGGCAAGCCGCATCCCCACATGTTACTGGAAGCAATGGCGGAATCGGGCGCCGATGTGGACTCGACCCTGATGATCGGCGACACGATTTTCGATATCGAAATGGCGCGGCATGCGAAAGTGCGCTCGATCGGTGTAAGCTGGGGGTATCATGACCCGCATGAACTGCAAGAGGCAGGCGCGGCGGCCGTTATCGATTCCTTCGATGAACTGGCGGCGCTGGCCGGCCGGATAATGGGAGATGACAATGCGACTCGGTAAGGCGCTCAAAATAATCTTCATCGTTATTCCCTTGCTGCTGATCGCGCTGGTCGTTGGCGCGGTCGCGGTGCTGATGTCGACTGATTTCAACAAGTACAAGCCGCTTATCGCCGAAAAGACCAAGGAGGCCACGGGCCGTGACCTGGTGATTGCCGGCGATCTGGAGGTGGGAATATCGCTCACCCCGTCGGTATCGGTGGCGGGCGTGACGCTATCCAACGCATCGTGGAGCAAGCAGTCGGAGATGGTGAAGGTCGGGCGGTTTGAGGCGCAGATGTCTCTGATTCCGCTGGCTTTTGGAATCATCGACGTCCAGCGGGTGGTAATGGAGGGCGCCGATATCCTGCTTGAGGTGGATGCCAAGGGACGGGCCAATTACGATTTCAAACCCGCCGCTGCCAAGGAAGCGGAACCCGCAGAGACGCCAGCTGAAAAAGGCGAGGGCGGCCCGGCGGCCATTCCGGTGGTGCATGAGGTGGTGATCCGGGAATCGCGCTTGCTTTACACCGATGCCAGGTCCGGCGCCTCGCACGAGGCCGCGATCCAGGAATTGACCATCACCGGCGAAGGCCCGGACAAGCCGATCGCGATGGATTTCCAGGGCGGCTACAACAAGGCCGCCATCGGAATGACGGCGACCCTGGGGGCGCCAACCGAATTGTTGTCTCCAACCAAACCCTATCCTGTCGCCATCGAGTTGTCGGCAGGTGGTGCGGATATCACGCTGAAGGGAACCATTGACGATCCGACGGCAGGCAAGGGGCTGAAACTGGCGCTGTCGGTCAAGGGAAGTGAACTCGGGGACCTTTCGGCGCTGGCCGGAACGGAGGTGCCGAAGATGGGTGCCTATTCCATGTCGACGAATGTCACCGGCGATCCTGCGACCGCGCTGAACCTGGTCGGTTTCAAGGGCGAAATGGCCGGCAGCGACGTGGCCGGAGACGTGACGTTGAACCTTTCGGGCAAGCGGCCGCGGATCGATGCGAAGCTGCAATCGAAGCTGATCGATGTCAGCGCGCTGGGCGCGGCAGCCGGGGGCGGTGCTCCGGCAGAAACGGCGGAAAAGGCGCCCGCGAAGCCGGGAGACCGTCTGTTCCCGGACGACCCGCTACCGGTGGAAGGGCTGCGCGCCGTCGATGCGAACCTGACCTTCGATGCCGATCTGATCATCGCCGCCGGCGCCAAATTGCAGGGATCCCATGTCGGCCTGACGCTCAAGGGCGGGAACCTGGCCGTAAATCCGATCAAGGCAACCGTCGCAGAAGGATCGATCGACGGCTCGATCGGGCTTGACGGGCGAAAGGATGCGGCCGGGCTGGTCGTCAAGCTGCTGTTGTCGAAGGTCAACCTCGATACACTGCTGACCGATATGCAGATCACCGAGGATATCGAGGGCAAGGGCAACATCAATGTAGATGTCGCCGGAAGCGGGACTTCGGTGGCGAAGATCAT